>NZ_JAFEQJ010000019.1:0-50711 GCF_016890655.1 Staphylococcus sp. GDY8P72P
TCTATAAGTTTCACCATTTCGATACCATCGCCACCAAGTTTTTACCTGTGTGCTATTTTTGATATTTAATGCTTCCATAATTTCTTTTACAGTATATCAAGCTTCTTTCATTTCAATCGTTTTATATTTTGTTTCTATTGAATAAGACATTATTTTCATAGAAAAAACACCTCCGTATGATTCATTTTAAATGAATTCAACGAAAGTGTTTTTATTTTATTCCCACTAATTGGGGTCAGTTCAATTACTGCAAAGGGGTTGTTTACGTTCTGAAGTTGGGACAGTATGTCCCAGATCTTTTTGTTATATATTAGCACTATTAATAGTGAAGTTATTCAATTGTTTTTTAACTGATACGTGTACGTCTATTTCTAAAGAACAAACTTATGATAACAAGAGCAACAGCACAACTTAATAATATTAAAGCATTATGGATGGCATCTGCTTCTATCAATACGTTACTAGGCTTAACTGTTATATAATATTGGCTCATAGAATTCGCGATACGACTCGCAATATTTTTGATTATAATAGAAAAACCAAATGTAATGACTAACATAATAATCATGATAAATAAATTTATGATTTTTAAGACAGTACGATTAAATATTAGGATGAAAATTGTGAAAATTAAACTTAAAATAATCGCAATAAAAAAAATATAAAAAATGAAAATTAAAGTATCAATAATAGAATGTAGATTCTCTATGTTGTCTATATTAATATTCAAATTTGAAATATTGTTTAAGGTGTCTTGAAAATGAGTAATTTGGCTAAAAGTAATTTGTTCGTCAGCCAACACTAGATTAACAATTGGATCATTATACATACTATAACCTGTAATTGCTAACAGTATTAAAATAATAATATGAATAATTAGGCTAACCCATGATTTTTTCTTTTTTTCTGCATATTGTGCACCTCTTTGCATAGGAGCGGTCGTTAAAGTATGTTCAAAGTTTTTGAAGTGATGTGTGTCTTTGGCCATATGTTTTCCTCCTATTATAACACTGTATTTTCTAACTTTATCATTTTAATGTCAGGTTTGTTATAATATAAAATAACTTAATATAAATTGGTATAAAAATAATTAATATTAAGTACGTGGACAATCGAGTTGTTTAAATATAGTATTAATTATAACTGTTTTGAGCAAATAAGTATAAAATTATTAGTGTCTTATTACAAGTTACTTCTAAAATTACAATAAAAATATTAAAATATAATTATTTATAAACAAAAAAGTAGGATTGATAAATTAATGGAACTTAATTTAATGAATAGTGTCATAAAAAAGTATTTATTGCATAATAGAACGATGAAATTTGATAATGATGAGGCGCTACAACAATTTTTGGAAAAACGAAGAACTAAAAATCAAGAAAAACATAAACAACCAGAAAGTTTAAATGTAAAGTCTAATTTAGAAAAACAAGATTTTCAAGGCATGCAAGTATTTAGATTTAATTTTAGGCATAATAACAAACAAAAATTGCTTTATATTCATGGTGGCTATAATGTTTTACAGCCATCTGTATTTCATTGGCGTTTTATGGATAAATTAGCTTTAAATACATTACATGAAGTAATTATGCCTATATATCCTAAAGCACCTATTGCACATGTTCATACTACTTATCAAGCTATTATGGACTTATATGATTCATTATTAAAAGAAGTAGATAGTAAAGATATTGTAATAATGGGTGATGGGACTGGCGGTAGTTTAGTTTTAAGTTTTGTGCAACAGTTATTAGCGCAAAATAAGCCAACGCCTAATAAAATATATTTGATTTCGCCATTGCTAGATGCTGAATTAAATAATGACGTTATAACAGAAGGTATGGAAAAGCGTGATAAATTAATTAATAAAGAAGGAATTAAACAAGTTTTACAATGCTGGGCCGGTGATTTAACTTTAAATCATCCTTTAATATCACCGATTAATGGTGATTTAACACAATTGCCTCCTGTATATATGTTTGGCAGTACTAAAGAAGTGTATTATCCAGATATGCAAAAACTTGTAGAGTTGTTGGAATTTAATCAGCGTGCAATACATTTTTATCCATATAAAAGAATGGTCCATGATTTCCCGCTATACCCAATTCGACAATCACATAAAGCAGTAAGACAAATTGTAGCTTCGTTACAAGATTAACTTTGATGTTGATTATAGTTAGTTAAGTGTGCGAAAGCTACAAATTAATAAGAAGTGTGTGTTGAACTACAGAGCACTCTCGACAATTGAAAAAGTTTTAGACATGTATACAATCATGGCGTTATTGTTTGATGAAAGCGGTCGAAAAGCAATTGTAAAACAAATTGGTTTTTGGCAGCGTGAATTTAGATTTCGGAAGTAAAATAAATGACTCGATAATTTTTATATAGAGATTATCGAGTCATTTATTTTGTCATTAATTATTATAAAGTCGAAAGGTGATAGATATGATATTAAAAGACTTGAATAATTCTATAGATTATATAGATGAAAATTTAACTAAAAATTTGAGTTTGTCTGATATAGCGCATTTTGTTGGTATACCTGAGCAACACTACAGAAATTTATTTATATTTCTCACTGGTATAGGCTTATCTGAATATATAAAAAAGAGAAAATTATATTTTGCTAATAAAGATTTATTGGATAAGAAATCTGTAACAGATGTAGCTATAAAATATGGATATTCGATTGATGGTTTTACAAAATCCTTTAAAGAATGGAGTGGATATCTACCATCTCAAATATATGAAGACCAAGTTTTAATTTCATATCCAAAACTTTCATTTGCTATTAATGTTAAAGGAGGAATAAATATGAAAACTAGAATTGAAGAATTACCAGAAGTTAATATAGTCGGATTTAAAAAGCGTGTTTCTATGCAATTTGAAGGTGTTAATAATGAAATTGAAGAATTAGCAAATAGCATTACTAGTGATCAAAATAAACAAATGCACTATTTACAAAATATTGGACCTAATGAATTTATAAATGTTTCATATAATGCTGATGAAGATTTTACTAAGGAAGAAGGATTTTTAACTCATATGATTGGTGTTTTGACAACTGAGAATAATATAAGTAATCAGTTTGATGTTATAAATATTGATGAAAGTAAATGGGTAGTCTTTGAAAATGAGGGTGAATTCCCAAAAGTGTTACAAGACACATATGCTAAGATCTTTTCAGAGTGGTTACCAAAAACAGAGTATAATTTAGCTGATATTCCAATGTTTTCTTTTAGTAAATTTAATGATTCTAATAGAGAAACTGCTTACAGTGAAATTTGGATTGCAGTTAATCATTGATTTAGAGATTTTATGATAGCCGAATTTAAGGAAGAACAACAATATAAAATTAAGAAGTCGATTTTTATGAATAAAAAGAGAAAAAATTCATTCAAGTCAAATCATAGAATATGAAAATTCAAATTTTACTAAAATTGGATAGATACTCTAATAGCTGGTTAAGATTCCGATTTGGGAGTTTTCTCAACCAATATTAATTTTTGATACTATCACAATTATAGGGAAGCTTAATAATGCTCAGAGACTATCTGTATATTTTGAAATACTGAACACTAAATCATTTTATTGTAAATAGAAGAAGCTGAAATCACATTGATAGATTTCAGCTTCTTACTTTGTATTAGTGGCTATTAATAGTTAATTTTCACGTATTAGCGCATTAATATTGTCGATAATAAACTTTTGTCCTTTTAATTGATAAAAAGTAGCTAATTGTGTGTCAAATTCGTCAGGTATATCTAATAATTTGCTGAATTGTTCTAACGCTCTGCTATAAGATTCATCAGTTTCGATAGCATAATCAGTGAAAATTTGTATGAATTTTTCATCTGTTGAATAAGTTTGAAGCAAAGTATTAATAGCATCTATTGCCTTTTTTTGACCTTGGTAGTAACTTATATCAAATCCGCGCTTTAATAATTTCTCAGTAGGGCCATTTATTACTAAAGCTTTAGATTGATTAAGTTCACTTAAAGCTACTTTAACATTATCAAAATAGTCATATAACTGTAGGTTTACTTGTTCAGTTATTGGATGTTCCATTGTATCACCTCATTTATTTTGGTATGCCAATTTGATGACCGAGCTGTTTCGGCCAATCAATAGTAGCTTGTTGTTGCTTATAAAGTGTTAATTGATTGTAATATGAATCTGGAAAAGGACTGACCTTTTTGGTAGCGCGATCTATGCCTAGCATCATAGCTTCGTTAGTTGCAGCTACAGACCCGTCATCCTTAATAAGCATTGCGAAAAAGTGTACACGTTTAGCATCAAAATCATACAAATACAAGTGAATAGTAAAAGTATCGCGTAATTTAAGTTCTGACAAATAGGAAGTTTGTTCTTCGGCAGTAAAGATAGTGAAATTTAATGTTTCACGTTCAGCCAATGAAAGACCATGTGTATAATTGAATTGATTAATTGCGGTACTAAAGACACTATTGTAATTAGCGTCATGCATATGTTGATTGTGATCAATCATGTCGTCACTAACTGTATAAGTGACCGTAAAAGCGCCTGTCATATTTCTGTCAACTCCTATAAAGTTTAAAATGAATTGTTAACTATATTTTACTAAAAATAGTTTAAACATACATCTAATGTGTTTCATGATAAAATAGAGAAAAGTCTTTTCGGGAGGTAATCATGACACTTACTATTCGTTTTCAGACTATTGATAACAAAATAGCAACAGCGCATCATATTGTACAAATTCCAGCAGATGCTCGATTTGTTTGGTATGATTTTAATCAACCTTCCGAAGATGAAAATAAGTTATTAGCAACACATTTTAAGTTTAATCAATTGGAAATTGATGATACAGTTAATGAAACACCTAGAGCAAAATACAAAACATATCAAACATATCAATATCTAGTCATGCATGGCATTCGTAGTGCTGATCTAGGACCTAAAGCATTGAATATATTTATTCAACATAACGTCTTAGTCACTTATCACCATGAAACACATCAAGTATTAGAAAGCGTTGTTGATTATATGCAAGCGAATAGAAATGAACAGCTGATAAGCGCACATATGGTGTTGAAAATACTAGATAGTTTGATTGATGATTACTTTGATTATACGTATAATATAGAAGATAAAGTTTATGAATTTGAAGACACTCAAGTTAATGATGTTTCAAATCAACAAATCATGGATGATGTGTTTAAATTACGATCTGACGTTATTAAACTAAAGCGTTTAGTATATCCAATGCAAACACTCATTATAGATTTGAAAGAAGATCAAGTATTATTTACTGATCATCAAAGCGAATTATATATACAACATGTTGAAGATCATATCATCAAACAAGAGAATATTTTAAAAGTATCGCAAGAGATGACTAATGAAATAAGAGAAAATTATGTGTCTTACACATCATATAAAATGAACAAAATAATGGAAGTGTTAACTTTAGTTTCTATGGTATTTTTACCTTTAACACTCATAGCAGGCATATATGGTATGAATTTTCGCTATATGCCAGAATTAAATTGGCATTATGGTTATTTTATAGTATTGTCAATAATGTTAATCATAACTATTGTATGTATTTGGTATTTTAAAAAAAAGAGATGGTTTTAAGTTAGTTTGAGTTATTTGCAATATGAACCATCAAGATGAAAGTGGGGACGAAAGTGAGCGACTTTAAACGAGAACAAAGAAAGAATGATCATGTAGAAATTGCTATGGCGCAAACTGATGCTAAATTATCTGATTTTGATGAAATGAGATTTGTACATCACTCCATACCCGATATCGATGTTAAAGATGTCGAACTGACAAGTGAATTAAGTGATTTCACTTTAGACATTCCAATCTATATCAATGCTATGACAGGTGGTAGTGATTGGACAAAGCAGATTAATGAAAAATTAGCTGTTATTGCACGTGAAGCGGGTCTAGCAATGGCTGTAGGTTCTACACATGCAGCGTTACGTAATAGTAAAATGGCTTCATCATTTAGTGTAGTAAGAGAGACTAATCCAGAAGGAATTATCTTTAGTAATGTGGGCGCTGATGTCCCTGTAGACAAAGCTATAGAGGCCGTTGACTTACTCAATGCTCAAGCGTTACAAGTCCACGTGAATTCACCACAAGAGTTAGTTATGCCAGAGGGCAATCGTACTTTTTCAACATGGATGGATAATTTAGCTCGTATTGTTTCACGTGTTGATGTACCTGTTATAGTCAAAGAAGTTGGTTTTGGTATGAGTAAAGAAACAATACGTCAGCTTCAAAAAATAGGAGTGCGCTATGTTGATGTTAGTGGTAGAGGTGGCACCAATTTCGTAGATATTGAAAATGAAAGACGTTCACTTAAAGATATGAATTATTTATCAAATTGGGGTCAAACAACGGTAGAATCATTACTAGAAAGCACATCTTTCCAGAAAGATATGAATATTCTAGCTAGTGGTGGGGTACGTACGCCATTAGATGCAGTGAAATGTCTAGCGTTAGGTGCAAATGCAGTTGGAATGTCACGTCCGTTCTTAAATCAAATTGAAAATCATGGTATTACCGAAACATTAGAATATGTCGACCAATTTGTAGCACAAATTAAAACGATAATGACGATGCTTAATGCAAGAACAATAGAAGATTTAAAACAATCTCAACTCGTTTTTAGTCCAAAGTTAGAATCTTGGATTAACCAAAGACAGTTGGAGTTATAATGAAATAAATTAATAATAGAGCTTGGAACATAATCAATGTTCCAAGCTCTATTTAATGTCATTAAAAAGCAATTATCTCCAAGTATCTTGAGGGGGTAACATATCAGATTTTCTCATATGTGAAACATACGGGTTTCCTCGTACGGTATAACGCAATGGTTTATAGGTCCAATCGCCTTTATTTGGAATGCCAATGCGACGGCTTGAAATTATTGCTTGAGGATATTTGCGATTTTTGGTATCGATTTCTAATCTACCTTCATTCAGTTTAGAACCATCTAAATATCGAGGTATATTGAAGGCTTTAGTCCATTTACCCGGACCATTTGTTAAATCTATACCACTTTTACCTCGATTTGCTGTCATAGCTTCTACACCTTCTTCAGGTTCAACTGCACGAATAAGTACGCCTTCTGGAATATTTTCCAGTTGTGTTACAAAATTGATAAGCAAATGTGTATGCATAACGTGAGCATAGATTGTACCACCTTCTTTATAAAGTGATTCTACTTTAGGAGTACGTTTGCTATTAAAACCATGAGCTGCTTGATCAACTACACCTAAATATGCCTCTGTTTCGACTATATAGCCACTATAGGTTTGCTGTTTGTCATGGTATAGTACACGAACACCTAATAAATCTTTTGCAATCGTTATTGTATCTCGCTGTATAAAGTCCAAATGTTAGCCTCCTTGTTAATCATTATAATTAATGCAAAAATATTTGTAAGTTAAATGTTTTCGATAAATATATATAGATATAAAAATGTTTGGTATACTATCTAAAATAAACAATTTAAGATATCAAGATAATCAAATTATTGTACTTTAACATAATATATTAAATTGTAGCTGCAAGCAAAGAAGTTAAGCAGCTATATAACGTGCTTAATTTACTTATTTAGGAGTGGAATGATGACACAAAAAATCAGTTTTGGCAGGGCATTTAAATTGTTTTGGCGTAATTATGTTAATTTTACAGGACGATCGAGACGAAGCGAATATTGGTATATGATTATTTGGCACTTAATTTTCATGGTTCCAGCTATTGTAATTGGTGTAATTAGTATACTTTTAATAATTATGGGAATAGTAACAGAGGCCGAAGCCATGACAGCTGTAGGCATAGTATTATTACTATTAATGATAGGTTATGGCTTACTATACGGCATTGCAACATTTATACCTAATTTAGCACTACAAGTAAGACGTTTTCATGACACGGATAGAACGATGTTCATACCTATTTTAGCGTCAGCACTAGGAATAACATTTTATATATTTGTTAATACTATCAATTTAATGGATCCAAATTTTGAAAACGTATCAAGTTGGGTTCTATTAAGTTTCATGTACATAACGATCCAGATACTAGCTATTTATCAAATAGTAATATGTTGTTTCGATAGCGTTTCGAAAAATAACAAATACGGCGTGTATCCGAAAGATATGATTAAACATGAGGCTAGTGTTTATCATAAGGATGACTACTAACTGGATTAGACAAAAGCATTTATCAACAAAGAATTCACTGTGATAAATGCTTTTTATTGTAAAAGTATAAAAATCAATAAGCTTAACATAGATAATAAAAAATAGAAGGAGTAGTTGCGTAATGACATTGCAAATCAATGGTGTCACAAAAAAATATAAATCGGTCACGGCAGTTAATGATATATCTTTAAAGTTAGAAAAAGGGAAGATGTTAGGATTTTTAGGTAGAAATGGGGCAGGTAAAACTACGACTTTTAGGATGATCTTAGGTTTGACCCCCATTACTGAAGGTTCCATCACTTACAATAATCAAATTATAGATAAAAAATTGTACGATAAAATTGGCTACCTACCTGAAGAACGTGGATTACATCCTAAAATGAAGGTATATGATGAATTGTTTTATCTTGCTACGTTAAAAGGTATGAAATCTCAAAAAATCAAACAAGCTATTGATTATTGGTTAACACGTTTTGATATTGTCCAAAATAAAGATAAGAAGATTGAAGCTTTATCAAAAGGTAATCAACAAAAAATACAATTATTGGCGAGTATGATTCATGAACCTGATTTATTAATATTAGACGAACCTTTTAGTGGGTTAGACCCAGTCAATGTTGAATTATTGAAATCAGCAGTACAAGATATGAACGACAGCGGCACTACTATCATTTATAGTTCACATAGGATGGAGCACGTAGAAGAATTATGTGATGATGTATGCATTATGAACCAAGGTCAATTAGTAGTTGCAGGACCGATTGATGAAGTGAAAAAAAATCATGGCAATAAGCGTGTAATAATAGAAACGGACGCTGAAATGTCTGAGATAGATAGTATTCCAGGTGTTAAAGAAGTTACGAGAACAAAACGAGATATCAAAGTTGAAATTGACAATGAAGCAGTGGCAACAGAAATTTTTGATATTGTAACTTCTTATGGCTTTGTGAAACGGTTTGAAGTGGTGGAACCATCATTAAATGAAATTTTCATTGAAAAAGTAGGTGATTATAATGGATAGATTTTTAGCTACTTTCAAGTTGACTTATATAAATAAAGTTAAAACTAAGTCATTTTTAATTTTTACTGGATTAGTAGTATTGCTTATTTTAGTAGCTGCTAACGCAAATAAAATTATAGATTTTTTCGATGATGGACCAGATGAAATTGGTGTTGCTACAACGAACAGTGACATATATAAAGTAATAAAAGAGCAAGGAGACCATATAAATAATGATGCCAAATTTACTCGAGTCTCTTCAGCAGATTTAAAAAAACAAATCAGGTCAGAAAAACTTAATATGGGTTATGTCATTACCGAAGAGAATAATAAATTGACCGCTAAAATTTTAAGTAAAGATTCTGTAGACCAAGAAGATAAACAAAACTTAGAGACAGTATTGACGACAATCCAAACTCAAATGACTGCGGCCCAACTTAATTTATCACAAGCTGAGTTAAAGGAACTACAAAGTAAAAGTAAAGTTGAATCAGAAATGGTGTCAACAAATAAAGATGATACAAAATTAAGTGAAGCACAAAAATCATTTAATATTATTGTAGTTTATGCTGGGCTTATGCTTATGTTCTTTATTATTATTAATTATGCTAGTCAAATTGCCATGGAGATTGCTACAGAGAAAACATCGCGTGTAATAGAAATGATTATCACTAGTGTTTCGCCCATCACACACATTTTAGCTAAAATTACAGGTGTCATTGCGGTAGCGTTAACTCAAATTGCGATATTTGTCTTAGTAGGTATTCTAGCCTTTTTCGCTTTTGATATGAGTGAGATGTTACAAGGTTTTGAAGTTAAACCTAATGAGTTAACACTTCAAATAGTTATTGTAGGAATTATTAATTTGATTATTGGTATACTATCATATGTCATCTTGGCCGCTATACTAGGCTCTATCACATCTCGTATTGAAGACATTAATCAAGCGTTAATGCCTATGACCTTAATAAGTATGATAGCGTTCTACGTTTCCTTATATAGTGTAATGAACAATGATACGCTATTAACGAAAATAACAAGCTTTATTCCGTTATTTTCACCATTTGTAATGTTTGTGCGTGCTGCTTCACCAGAAGTACAACTTTGGGAAATCGTTGTTAGTATTGTGCTCGCAATTATAGTAACTATTATTTTATTATGGATTGCTATTAAAAGCTATAAGGATTCTGTCCTTAGCTTTGACAAAAGTGCTGCTACGGCAATGAAAAAAGTGTTTGGTAAACGATAATTCAATTTATTAATTTGTAAAAATTTACAAATAGTATAGATTTATTTTGAAATTAATTGTTACAATGTATTTAACTAACAGTAAAGGAATATGAAGCAAAAATTAAGCTTTTACTTAGCATCTCGGTTTAAAGTCATCATTGTGAAATCGTTCAATACAGACGACATGTTTTAGGAAAGGGCATGTAAGTGTGTGTTAAGCTTGCTATAATAAGTATCATGATTTTATTGTTAAACAATTTCTATCTAATTATCGACGTCAACAAGTTGTCTTTAGGCATTGATGTAGGTGTTAGTCTGAAAGGGAGTAATTGAAGATGTTTGCTACAGTTGAAAAACAAAGAAATGGGATAGTACTAATTAATATTGATAATGAAGAAACCAAGATAGTCTTTACTAATTACGGTGCTCGTATAGTATCTTGGAAGTATGACGATAACAGCATTGTGTTAGGAAATATTGTGGAAGCGGATGAATTCTACGAACCTAATCCATTTTTCTTTGGGGCTACAGTGGGACGATACGGTGGCCGCATTGCTAACGCTACATTTGAGTTAGATGGTAAAACATATCATTTAGAGCACAATGATGGTGCTCACAATATTCATGGGGGTACTAACGGTTTAGATTCACGCTTTTTTGATTATCAAATTGAAGAACAAGTTGGTCAGATTAAAATCATTTTTACAACCCAAATTAAAAGTACAGATGATTATTTCCCAGGTGATATTGAATTAAAAGTTATTCATACTTATGATATGGATCATAAATGGACGATAGAATACGAAGCAACAACTACCGAAAAAACACTATTCAATCCTATGAATCATGTGTATTTTAATTTAAATAGAGACAATAATATGATTGATAATCATTATATAAGTAGTAATAAATTAGCAATGTACCCATTAGGTGAAGACAATATAGTTAACAGTACCGATACTATAGATTTGTCTACTATATTTAATAGTAATAAGATTCAATTTAAAGAGCTTTTTACAAGTGAAAATCCTAAAATCAAACAACAAATGGACATGTTTAATGGTGTTGATCATCCTTTTGAAGTTGAAAATGGTGAAATGGCAGTAGAAAATAAACGTTTTGTATTACAAGTAAAGACAGATATGCCGAATATTGTTATTTTTACTTTTAATGATACTAGTAGTTGGGATAGTGACTTCAATATTTATAAAGCACATTCTGGTTTTACATTGGAAACACAATGTATCCCTAATGATATAAATCTTTATGGTGACAAAGCACCGTCTATTATTACACCAGATCAACCATATTACTCTAAGACGTCATATAAAATATTTGAAAAAGCAGACATTTAATAAGTAAATGAGTATTATAAGACACGATTAAAATAAAACACTTTAAAAGAAGCTTGAGCAAAATGTCGCTCGAGCCTCTTTTTTTTATGCAATAAATGATATGTACTTTACATCAGCTTTCATTTAGATAAGTTAGCAGAACGGTAGCATTAATTAATAGTAACAATCGCGCAGTAATTTTATAGTTGTTGAGCTTTGGTTAATAATCGTTGTAATTTGTCGATACGTGCGGTTGTTAAATAAGGGTTTTGAAGTGCATAAGTTAATTTAGAAATATTATTGCGATCATTATACATAAGGTGATTGAGCTCAAAAACAGAAAGCAACGTATCATCAGGAGCTTGCTGAATTAAATGTAAGTTATCATCTGGAGCGACATAGCCCTCTTTTAACACTCTAAAATAAAATCCAGTTCTTCCTGAACTAGACATACGTTTTACTAAATCTGGAATTTGATATTTCGTTTGAATTTTCCAACAAGGTTCTCTTATTTCAGAAACTTCAATGATTGCAGAACCGAGTTGGTATTGATTACCAAAGTAAGTTGTCTTTTCATCCATATGTTTAGCAGTTAAATTTTCTCCAAACATCGCGTAATCTGGTAATTCTGTGATATCATCTTGCCACATTTGATAATTTGATTTACTGAATAAGCATAATGCTTTGTCTGGACCACCATGTCCTTTATAAGCTTGTTCATCGTCGCAAAAACCAGTTGTCGTAAGCCAGCATGTATCTGTGAATACTGTTTTGTTTAAAGCAGATTGCATTTGCTTTTTACCGTATGTGAGGGTTTCGATTTTACCAGTTGAAATGGCATTTAATTCATAAATCATAGTGTAACCTCCTTGTATCGTTACGCTTTATTGTATAGGAAGAAACGGTAAAATCATAGATGAAAAAAATAAACGCTTAAATTGAGTGAGCATCTACTGGAAGTTTTCAGTTGGCTGTTTTTAGTTTATATCTATATCTTTTAAAAATTCTAATGTACAATGATATTAAAAGAATGGTTATAAAGGGGCAACAATATGAATAAAAAACAGTTGAAGATAAGTACATTTAGTGATGCTTTAAGCCAAATTACAGATGGTATGATATTGGGTATTGGTTCTGGTTCAACGATTGAACTCCTTGTACCTAAAATTGCTGAAAAAATTGAGCATGAACAACTGTCAATTACTGGCGTATGTACTTCTAACAAAACTGCATATATTGCAAAAAATTTAGGTATGCATATTATAGATGTAAATGATGTTGACTATATTGATCTCGCTATTGATGGTGCAGATGAAGTGGATCCACAGCTTAATTTGATTAAAGGTGGCGGTGGAGCACTATTTAGGGAAAAAGTAATAGATGCTATGGCAGAGCGATTTATTGTTTTAGCAGATGATTCTAAGTTAGTGGATTATCTTGGTGAAACATTCAAATTACCCGTAGAAGTTGATAAATTTAATTGGTTATTAGTGGCTAAGAAAATAGAGGCTTATGGCCAATTACAAGTGGAAAGACGACTGGCTAATGACATTCCATTTGTTACGGATAATGGTAATTATATATTAGATATAACGCTAAATCATACAATCGATCCATATGAGATGCATGAGTTTTTAATTCACTTAGTAGGTGTATTAGAGACTGGATATTTCTTAGATGTCACAGACCAAGTAATTATTGGCACACAAAATGGTGTAAATATTATTAATAAATAAAGAAAGCATGTGTTTTGAATAGTTGTATCAATAACTATTTCAAAACACATGCTTTTTGTATTGTAACTATGAAATTATCTTCGATTACGTCGTTTACTTTTCAAAAAGAATGATGAACGTTGATTTTGAGTTTCTGTGTTGTCGTTTGTAGGTTCATCATCTGTTGATGTTTGACTTTCATCTTCGTTAAGCGAAGGTTCTATTTCTTCTGATTGATGCAGTTGATGAGATGTTGTTTCAGTATCATTAGCGACATTTTTCGCAATGTTGTTATCTTGGCTAGCAGTAGCTACTGTTGATGAAGTATCGTCATTTTCTTGATGAGTAGAATTCATTTCATCTTGCTCATCATGAACGGTAGACGATGTATCGGCAGAAGCTGGTTCATAGTCATTTGTTGCTTGTTCAGTTTCTGCTGGCGTGTCATTCACATCTAAATGTGACTCGTCATCTAGGTGATCCATATAGTTATTTTCTTCAATTTCATCTAAGTTTCTTTTCGTGAAGAAGTATAATATAACTCGTATAATCATAGTAATTAGTAAGTATACAACACCAACTGCTACAGTTGATAAGGCAATCACTTTCATAGCAAAGACATTGCCTAGCTCTTCATTAAATAAAAATACTAAGCCAAATGACATAACAAAGTGGAACAGTGTAGCAATATAAATTGTTCTACCTTTCGTACCTCTAATTAATTCGCCAATAATCATTGAAAAAGCGAATGTATATAAGAAGTTATATGCAGCGAATGTCATACCGAAACTAAGGTTTAAGTTCCAGATTGAATATAGAATCCCTACAAGAATTGATGCGAAAAAAGTATAAATACGATTTTCTACAATGTTTTGTAAGTAAGAACGGAAGCCAAATTCAATTAACATTGCTGTGATTAATTGTCCGATAATTACAGTAGTTAGAGAAACGGAAAAGTCTTCTGCTTGTAATAAAATAAAACTATCAGCAAGAATATTAAAACTAACCATTGCAACTGCTAAAATAGTTAACGGTAAAATTAATGCTAAAAGGATACGTTCTATTGTTTTTAAACCAATGGTAAATTTTAAACCGCCTAATTGAAGACGTTTATGTTTGAAAATTAATAAACAGAATAGAGCACCGATAAATGGAGCAATAGCTGTTATGTCAAATACGAAAGATTTATAAGGTAAACTACCTTGGAAATCTTTGAGTATAATAGGTAGTACGTATGCAATGATAAAGAACAGGAATACAATCATTGCCCACTGAAAACCTGGTATACGTTTATTATTCATTTATGTAACCTCCATAATAGGTATGAAAAAAATCATTTAATGGTAATTATACAGATTTAGCTGTTAGAAATAAATCATTAATCAAAAATATCATTGAAATGTAATAGTTCTGATGATTTATTCATATAAGTGAAACAATTTGTATTGTAATCAATGCATTAAACGCACATTGTAACGGGTAAAAGAAATTTAGGAATTGAATTCAAAAAAATGTAAGCGTATACTTTAATTGTTCATTTAGTTTTTAAAGGGGGAGAACTATGTATAAGTTACCTGATACTGAGCTTTGGACTGGCAGAACAGATAGTGCAACAAATCAAGAACACTTTAGGCATTTCCAAACAATAAAGTTTGGTGATTTAACACAACAATTAAATATTAATGAAAAACAAGGTGTTGGATTATTAGGTTACGCTGTTGATAAAGGTGTAGAGCTTAACAAAGGTAGAATGGGTGCTAAAGAAGGACCAGATGCTATAAGGAAAGCTTTTGCCAATTTACCTGATCTTAGTCAATGTTCCATTTGTGATTACGGTAATGTTGAGCATCATGAGAGTCAACTAATAAAAACACAACAAGAGTATGGCCATTTAGTTGCAGAATCTAATAGTCGCCATAAGCAAACGTTTCTCTTAGGTGGCGGTCATGATATAGCATATGCGCAATATTTAGGCGTGAGAGAAGCGTATCCAGATGCTTCAATCGGTGTTATTAACATTGATGCGCATTTTGATACAAGGGAAGAGCAGAGTTCTACTTCGGGTACAAGTTTTCGACAAATATTAGAAGAAGATGATAATACTGCATATTTGGTACTTGGTATTCAACAAGGGGGCAATACAGCAGCACTATTTAATTATGCGGATGCTAAAGGTATACAATATGTATATGCCGACGAGTTATTACACCAATTATCACCACCAATTAAAGATAAAATAGAACGTTTTATACATCATCATGATGTCATTATGTTCACAATATGTATGGACGTCATTGATAGTGCCTTTGCACCAGGAGTCAGTGCTACAGCAGTGCTAGGACTTTATCCGAACCTAGTATTAGAAATGGCCAAAAGAATTATACCTAGCGAAAAGGTTTCAACGATTAGTATCGCCGAAACCAATCCTCAATATGATGTTGATAATAGGACAGCAAAATTAACAGCTAACTTTTTCCATCACTTTATTTTATGACGTTCCAATAATCTTTACAGTGATCTACCAACGAAAGCACACGTTCAGAGTGCTTTCGTTTTTTGTAATAATTAATAAAAATTGTGCGCCCAAGTTTTGGTTTAATCTCAATTGCATCTAAATTGTTAGCATTGAATGACTGATAATAAAATCTTGGAATAACAGCGTAACCTAAACCACGATGTACAAAATTTGTAGCAGCTTCAAAACGGTCAGCCTCAATAACGATGTTAGGATGAATATTCATACGCATGAAATAATCATCTAAATGTTTGCGTACTTGTAAACCTTTAGAAGGTAATATTAGTGGTAATGATTTGATAATAATTGTACGTTGTTGTTTAAAAGCATTTTGTGGTGTAAGTAAGACATACGATTCTTCATATAATGGAATAGACTGTATGTCTTCATGAGTGATTTGTTCATTGGTTAAAGCTAAATGTGTTTCAAAATTTAACAAGTGCTCTAATATAATCGCTTGATCATGTACTTCCGAGATTTGATAAGTTTGGTTTGGAAAAGTTGAACGGTGTGTCGTTATGATTTGAGATACCCATTGATTTGTAGATTCCAGAATGGAAAATTTAATTTTAGGGACTTCACTAATATTTAAATCATGCATTTTCTCCATTGTTTGATGGTAGTTTTGTACTAGGTCAACAGCATAGTTATAAAATTGGATACCTTTTTCTGTAATTTTGATATCTTTTGTCGTACGCGTAAATAAATCGTAGCCTAAATCTGCTTCCATTTTTTTGATCGTAGCTGTTAAAGAAGGCTGGCTTATATGTAAAAATTGAGCAGCTTGTGTAAAGTTATTGTATTTTACTATAGCTAGAAAATACTCTAGTTGAATTATTTTCATATACATAACACTCCTAACGTTTATTTATAGTTTTAAGTTATGAATCATTAGTTTATTAATATTGGTTATCTATAAATAATCATAATATACTTAAGTCATAAGGTACATAAATTTTATCTGTTGTAAACACAAAGCATATTAATAAGGGGTTTGCTTTCTGTAGTCGCTGGACATGACTATACATGACAACTGTAATTAAACAGAGGAATGGAGTGGAATAAATATGAGAAAAATCCAAGCTAAAAAAGGGTTAGATATTGAATGTAAAGGTTGGGAACAAGAAGCGGTATTGCGTATGCTGTATAACAATTTAGACCCAGAAGTAGCAGAGCGACCTGAAGATTTAGTTGTCTATGGCGGTATTGGCAAAGCAGCTAGAAATTGGGAAGCATTTGAAGCAATTGAAGAAACATTACGTAATTTAGAAGCGGATGAAACTATGTTAGTCCAATCTGGTAAACCTGTTGCTGTATTCAAGACACATGAAGAAGCACCAAGAGTATTACTGTCAAATTCAGTATTAGTTCCTGAATGGGCGAACTGGGAGCATTTTAATGAATTGGATAAAAAAGGATTAATGATGTATGGACAAATGACAGCTGGTAGTTGGATATATATTGGCTCTCAAGGAATTGTACAAGGAACTTATGAAACGTTTGGTGAGTTAGCGAACCAACATTACAATGGTAAATTAAATGGAACGGTAACACTCACTGCAGGACTAGGTGGCATGGGTGGTGCTCAACCATTAGCAGTAACTATGAATGGTGGTGTCGTAATCGGTGTCGATGTCGATGAATCTAGAATCGATAAGCGAATTGAAACGAAATATTGTGATGTTAAAACGGACAGTTTAGACGAAGCGCTAAAATTAGCTGATGAAGCAAGAACGGCTGGCCAACCATTATCTATTGGTTTAATAGGCAATGCTGTTGATGTTCATAAAGCAATTTTAGATAAAGGTTTTAAAATTGATATTATCACGGACCAAACAAGTGCGCATGACCCATTAAATGGTTATATACCACAAGGGTATTCAATAGAAGAGGCAAAAGCACTTAGACAGAAAGATCCTAAAGAATATGTTAAAAAATCTGAACAATCTATGGCACAGCATGTAGAGTTAATGCTAGCATTTCAACAAAATGGTGCTATTGCATTTGATTATGGTAATAATATAAGACAAGTTGCATTTAATAATGGTGTAAGTAATGCATTTGATTTCCCAGGATTTGTTCCTGCTTATATAAGACCGTTATTTTGTGAAGGTAAAGGGCCATTTAGATTTGCAGCATTAAGTGGAGATCCAAAAGATATTGAACGTGCAGATGAGGAAATGAGAAAATTATTCCCAGATAACGAAAAATTAAATCGTTGGCTAGACTTAGCAACGGAAAAAATTGCGTTCCAAGGGTTACCATCTCGAATTGCATGGTTAGGTTATGGTGAACGTGCAAAAATGGGAGTTGCATTAAATAAATTAGTACGTGATGGCGAGATTTCGGCACCTGTTGTCATTGGTCGTGATCATTTAGACTCTGGTTCAGTAGCTAGTCCTAACAGAGAAACTGAAGGTATGCAAGATGGATCAGATGCAGTTGGTGATTGGGCTATTTTAAATGCACTTGTGAATACTGCTGCAGGCGGTTCTTGGATTTCATTCCACCATGGTGGTGGCGTAGGAATGGGCTATTCTCTACATGCTGGTATGGTCGTAGTCGCAGATGGTTCAGAACGTGCAGAAAAACGTTTAGAACGTGTATTAACAACTGATCCAGGCATGGGTGTTGTGAGACATGCAGATGCTGGATACGACAAGTCTGTAGAAGTGGCAAAAGAGAAAGGTATTCATATTCCAATGATTACAAAAGAGGTGACACATAATGAATGATTTAGTTATTCAAAATATTAAACAGTTAATTTTACCAAAAAAAACAGACAAACCATTAAAAGGGCAAGAGTTAAATGACTTAGAACTCATTGAAAATGGGACAGTTGTAGTTAATGATGGCAAAATTGTTTATTCTGGTCCTTATACTACTGAATATGAAGCGACAGAGAC
Organism: Staphylococcus sp. GDY8P72P; assembly: GCF_016890655.1. NCBI lineage: Bacteria > Bacillati > Bacillota > Bacilli > Caryophanales > Staphylococcaceae > Staphylococcus > Staphylococcus sp. GDY8P72P. The sequence goes on from NZ_JAFEQJ010000019.1 coordinate 18,911, forward strand.
AATTGATGCTAGTGATAAAGTGGTATCACCTGCGCTTGTTGAAGCACATACGCATTTAGTACATGGAGGTTCTCGTGAGCATGAGATGTCTTTAAAAAGACAAGGTGTATCTTACTTAGAAATTTTAGAACAGGGTGGCGGTATTTTAAATACAGTAGATGCCACTAGACAAGCGAGTGAAGCGGAATTATTCTCTAAAGCTGAAAAAAACTTATTAACTATGGTTCAACATGGTGTGCTTACAATTGAAAGTAAAAGTGGATATGGCTTAGATAAAGAAAATGAATTAAAACAATTAAAAGTATCCAATCAATTAGCTGAGAAATATAATTTAACTATGAGACATACATTTTTAGGGCCACATGCAGTGCCTAAAGACGCAACGTCTAATCAAGCATTTTTACAAGAAATGATTGACTTATTACCAGAAGTTAAACCATATGCTGACTTTGCCGATATATTTTGTGAGACAGGCGTCTTTACTATTGATGAGTCTAAAGCATATATGGAAGCAGCTAAGCAACAAGGTTTTAAAGTGAAAATTCATGCAGATGAAATTGATCCATTAGGTGGTTTGGAATTAGCTATTGATGAACAAGCGATTTCTGCAGATCATCTTGTAGCATCTAGCGAAGAAGGCAAAGCAAAATTACGTGATAGTGATACTGTAGCTGTGCTATTACCTGGAACAACGTTTTATTTAGGTAAGGAACAATATGCAGATGCACGTGGCATGATTGACAATAATGGTGCTATTGCTATTGCTACTGATTTTAACCCAGGAAGTTGTGTTACTAACAATTTACAACTTGTCATGGCTATTGCTTCCTTAAAATTAAAGCTTTCTGCAAATGAAATATGGAATGCAGTAACTGTAAATGCGGCTAAAGCCATTGACGTTGATGCCGGAACTATTGATAAAGGTGACAAAGCGAATATTGTCATTTGGGACGCACCTAATCATGAATATGTTCTTTACCATTATGGTATTAATCATGCTTCTAAAGTTATAAAAGACGGCAAAGTTATTGTAGATAATCAATATCAGTTACAAAATTAATATAAAGAGCTATGGGACAAGCATAATCATAGCATGTTATTGAAGCAACGATAAACATGTAAATGATTTATGCCTGTCCTATTTTTAATGTTAAATTTTAAATTCCGCTAACTATGATAATATAAAGAACATAAATTAATTTACATAGTCTCTGTTTAAAACTACGAATGGGAGTAATTTAACGTTTTAACATGTGCTTGTTGGAAAAAATAGCTTAGCTTTTTAACGAGCAAGTTTAAACTATTCGTTATTACTTCTTGCTATAATAGGCTATAGTAAATAAAAGCGATTGATTTAGTCGGTTATTTAATAAAAGTAGTTATGTGTATAAATGGAAAGCTGTTTTAAGGCAGAATAAGAACTATATGTTTCTATAAAATATACACATCGACAATATCAAAGGAGTGAGAAGGGATGACAAGTTTTGATGATTATGTAAAATGGAGACGTCTTTTTCATCAATATCCTGAAGTATCAGATTATGAATATGAAACAACTAAAAAAATTAGAACTATTTTGGAATCATATGATATTAAAATATTAGATTTGCCGTTGGATACAGGTTTAGTTGCTGAAGTCGGACAAGGTGAGCAGTTTATAGCGGTACGTACTGATATAGATGCTTTACCTATAATTGAACAAGTTGAACATGATTTTAAATCGACTGCAGAAGGCGTAATGCATGCTTGTGGTCATGATATTCATATGGCAAGTATTTTAGCCGTAGCAATAAAACTTAAAGCTATGGAAACGCAATTAAATGGTCGTGTACGCATTATTTTTCAACCTGCAGAAGAAATAGCACATGGCGCATATAGTATTACTAATACTGGAGCATTGGAAGGTGTGAAAGCAGTATTAGGTTATCACAATTATCCTTCATTAGCTGTCGGTGAATTTGCTATCAAACAAGGAACGGTGACCTCAGCAGTAGACCGTTTTGAAATAACAATCCATGGTAAAGGTGCACATGCTGCTAAACCTGAACAAGGTAATGATCCAACAATCGTCTTAGGCCAACTCATTACTAGTATTCAATCAATAGTAAGTCGGAATTTATCTGCCTTTGATCAAGGTGTCGTGACTATCGGTGAAGTGTCTTCAGGTAATACATGGAATGTAATTGCTGACAATGCTTATGTACAAGGTACAGTACGTACGTTTGACGCGGAAGTACAACATTTAATAGAACAACGTTTACAACAAATATGTGATGGCCTTGCGCAAACTTTTGATGTGGAAATTGAGCTAACTTATCATAAACTACCGGGAGCAGTGGTAAATGATGAACAACTAACACAGGATGCTATCGATGTGGCTCGTAACGTTGGTTATAACGTCACAATAATGGATAAACCGTTAACTATAGGAGAAGATTTTTCAGGTTTTTCAAACCAGTACCCAAGTGTATTTGCATTTATTGGGTCAGATAGTATGTATGATTTACATCACCCAAAATATGATCCGAACGAAGAAATATTACGATTAGTACCTGATTATTTTGTAGCATTTGTCCAAAAATTATTAAACGAATGAATGGTATAATATGTAATTGCTACCAGCGTTTTGGGGTAAACAAAAGTATAAAAATTTAATAGGCGAGTGTGTTTATGTCTAATATAAATCTAAGAATTAAATTTTCTAATGCTGATTTACTACAACAAGAATAATTAGTACGGGAATACCCCTTGATTTATGGCGGTAAAATGTCTTATCAAGGTTATGAAATTCTATTGGTATACAAATAGATTAAACATAAGAGTAACTTGTATTAGCATTGAATTTTGTTAGTATTTGGAATCGCTTATTATTGAATTAGGAGTATGAACAAATGAAAAGAATTGACCCACAAGGATTAACTAAAAAACAGAATTATAAATTATTAAGTGGTAGTGTCATTCCGAGACCCATTGCTTTTGTCACGACTCAAAGCGAAACCGGCGTAATGAATGCAGCACCATTTAGTTTTTTTAACGTGGTGAATAGTGCGCCCCCAATGATAATGATTTCAACAACGCGAGCAAATGGGAAAAGAAAAGATACCTCAGTAAATATAGAGCAAACCGGACAATTTGTTGTTCATATTACAGATAATAATATTGTAGAAGAAGTAAATAAGACGGCAGCTCCTATTGCTATAGAATTAAATGAATTAGAAAGAACATCATTAAATCTTGTGGATTCTGAAGCAGTAGATGTACCAGGGATTGCACAAGCTAAAGTACGTATGGAGTGTAAGCTGGATAGAATCATCCCACTAGGTGATAAGCTTGAAGGTTCTGATCTTATTATTGGTGAAGTAGTCATGTTTCATATAGCTGATGATGTATATTTTGAAGACAGTAAAATAAACCCTGACACTTTACAAGCTGTTAGTAGATTAGCTGGTAATGATTATGCTCACATAGGTGAAACATTTACGATAATTAGACCAAACAATTAATTTTATAGTTACTCAGTTAATAGTTTAGCTACAAACTGTTGACGTACTATCTAAAATGTTGTAACGTAATAACGAATTTAAATAGCTTATCAAGAGAAGTGGAGGGACTGGCCCTAGGAAGCTTCGGCAACATGGTAATGCGTGTGCCAATTCCAGTAGCAGCAAACATACTGCTAGAAGATAAGATGACAAGGTCTAATGCCGCTCTTTTCTTCAATAAGGAAAGAGCTTTTTTAATATGAAGAAAGTAGGTTAGTTATGAGTAAATTACAACAAGGTAGTTTTTGGGCACTATCGCCATTAATAGTATTTGTACTATTATTTTTAGGCGTTGGTATTATTACAGGTGATTTTACTACGATGCCATTAAATGTAGCAATTGTCATTGCTTCAATTTTTGGTTTGGTACAAAATAGGAAAAAGCCATTTGGTGAAAAAATAGATATTTTTACAAAAGGTGCAGGTCATCCTAATATTATTTTAATGGTGTTGATCTTTATTTTAGCGGGTGCCTTTTCACAAACAACGGAAGATATGGGAGGCGTACAATCTACTGTTAATCTCGGATTAACATTGATACCTGAGAATTTATTAATTGTAGGGTTGTTTGTAATTTCGATGTTTGTATCGATTTCAATGGGGACATCAGTTGGTACTGTTGCAGCCATTGCCCCAGTAGGTTTTGGACTTAGTCAAGCGACAGACATATCTTCAGCAATTACTATGGCTACAGTAGTAGGCGGTGCCATGTTTGGTGATAATTTATCTATGATTTCAGATACTACTATTGCAGCAGTACGTACTCAAAAAACAAAAATGAGCGACAAATTTAAAGTCAATTTTAAAATTGTTCTGCCGGGTGCACTCTTAACTATTATCGCGCTATGGTTTTTGACACAAGGTACACAAGTTGCTGACACAAAAAATTATGATTTTAACTTTATTAAAGTATTGCCTTATCTTATGGTCTTAATTTTAGCGATAGTAGGGGTTAATGTTGTAATTGTGTTAATAGGTGGTACGTTATTATCAGCAATTATAGGTCTGATTGATGGTTCATTTAAGTGGACGAGTTTATTACAATCTATTTCTAAAGGTATTATAGGTATGGAAGATATTGCCATCATTGCATTAATGATTGGTGGACTTGTAGCACTTATCCAACATAATGGCGGCATTGCATGGTTATTGAATTTTGTTCGGAATAGAGTGAAATCAAAGCGTGGGGCAGAGTTAGGTATAGCTGGTTTAGTAAGTACAGCTGATATTTCTACAGCTAATAATACAATTTCAATATTGATGGCAGGCCCATTAGCAAAAGATATTGCTGACGAGTATGATGTGGATCCAAGAAAATCCGCAAGTATTTTAGATATTTTCGCTAGTTGTTTCCAAGGAATCCTACCATATAGTCCACAACTTATTGCTGCTGCAGGTGTAGCAAAAGTATCTCCATTAGAATTGGTGCCATATAGCTTTTATCCAATGCTATTAGGTCTTTGTGGCTTAGTTGCTATTTTCTTAAAACTACCAAAATTAAAACCAAAAACACAAAAGTAGCGATTACTTTGACGTTCTAGTGTTTTGACGATAAAATATATTAGTTAATAACTATAACTACTAATTTTATTTGAAACGTTACAGTTTTGAATTGATGAGTATTACGGTAAGATAAAGGTAAGATTAAAGGTAGGTGACTATTTTGGCCAAGTACAACATTGAGAATGATAATGTGCAAGTACAATTGGAACGATTGTTTAAAGTTGAACCAGAATTGGTATATCAAGCTTGGACTGAGCAACAATTTTTGAAACGTTGGTTTATGACTTCTGAACGGACGAATCAAAGTATAACAATTGATGCGCGTGAAGAAGGTAAATATGAAATTGTTGATGTACGCAAAGGGAAAGCAAATAGAGTCCAAGGGACATTCGTTACCCTTGAACCGCATGACTATATTGAAATGACAATCGGCATGCCAGAACTGAGTGATGGTGAAGATACTATTCAAGTTGAAATATTTGAGCGTGAAGCTGGTATTACACAAATGCTATTTACGTATAGTGCGATAGTTCCTAAAGAGCGACGATTGACGCAATTAGAATATAAGCAAAAGAAAAAAGAATATCATGATTCAACAGCTCATGGTTTCGAAATGTTATTCGATAGGCTACAGGAAACAATTGAAGACTATCGTGAAAATTATAAAAATATTTAAAGAATAAATTAAAATTATAGTGCGCGGAATATAAATACAACAATTTAGTATATATAAATAGGTGACTATATGCTGAACACATTTATATACTAAGTATTAGCAATCTAGTCACCTTGATAATAGACGAAGCAATATGGCAGACAGTAATGTTTGATATCGCTTCGTCTTTTTTATGTGAAATTTTGTTGCACCATACGTTCGTGGTATTTGCGTAGTACAGTTTCAAAAAATATATGATAGCTAATAAAGCTTGAATAATCGGTACCATCTGTTAAATAGAAAGTATTACTAGAAACATAAATATTATAATTGGCTTTTTGTGCTAAATTGTTATCTTTTAACGTTGTGATAGAAAAGAAATATTTTTGTCTCACTTGCAAATAATTGGTGATCTCGGTTAATTGCTGTGATTCACCTGATAAAGAAATAATGAAGAAAATATCTTTATTTGTCGATTTATTTAATATCATTTTAAATTCATGAATATCATGTAAGACTATTACATTTTTATGGATAGTTAATAGTATACGTCGAGCTTCCTGTGCTACGTTCATTTGAGCTAAACCTGTACCATATAAATAAATCGTGTCTGCGTGGTAGATTTTATCTGTAATTAAGTGATAATCCACACGTTCCAAGTATGAGAATGTATTGGATATTTCTTGTTTGAATTGGTCTATGGAATCGGATGGTAACTGTGAGGGATGTTCTGTTTCAAACTTTAAGTATGACTTGAAATCACTATAACCATCGAATCCTAATTTTTTAGTAAACCGGTGTATTGAAGCATTGGAAGCATGCGTACGTGCAGCAAGCTCTTGGATTTTCATAGTTTTACATTCTCGTATATGTGTATTTACATAATGTGCAATTTGTATATCGTTATCGTTTAACTTTTCGAAATTGTTATTTAAGCGTTCGTCTAGTAACAACGCATTCACCTCTTCATAATTGAAAATATTTCCTTCATTTGAAAATATAATCTGATTATACAAAAGATTTCAATTTTAAGTCAAACCCTTGTTTATATGTAAGCGTTTACCTTAAGATGTTGTTAAGACATACAACTTGTATACGGTCAAAGTTGTAAATAACAGTATTTGATTAATGAGATTTAATTTTATGAATTGGGGTGGCAGTAATGAATGCTATAAAACGTTTTGGTAGTGCCATGATTGTACCGGTACTTATGTTTGCTTTCTTTGGTATTGTACTAGGATTTGCTACATTATTTAAAAATCCAGCAATTATGGGAAGTATAGCAGAGGATGGAACAACTTGGTTTAAAATATGGTCAGTGATTGAATCGGGTGGCTGGACAATTTTCAATCATATGGAAATTGTGTTTGTAGTAGGTTTACCTATTTCACTAGCTAAGCGAGCACCGGGACATGCTGCGTTAGCTGCATTAATGGGATATTTAATGTTTAATACTTTTATTAATGCGATTTTAACGCAATGGCCACATACATTTGGTGCCAATTTAGAAAAAGGCGTAGAAAACGTTACAGGATTAAAAGCTATTGCCGGTATTGAAACATTAGATACAAATATTTTAGGTGGTATTATTATTTCCAGTATAGTGACTTGGATACATAATAGATACTACAATAAAAAATTACCTGAAATGCTAGGTGTCTTCCAAGGATTAACGTTTGTAGTAAGTATTTCATTTTTTGTTATGCTTCCTATGGCGTTGCTTACTTGTATTGTATGGCCTACGATTCAAGCTGGTATAACATCATTACAAGGATTTATTGTAGGCTCTGGTTTTATTGGCGTCTGGTTATTCCATTTCCTAGAACGGGTGTTGATTCCAACAGGACTACATCATTTTATTTACGCTCCAATAGAAGTAGGACCAGTAGTAGTAAATCATGGTTTAAAAGCAGAATGGTTTAAACACGTTAATGAATTTGCCAATAGTACTAAACCATTAAAAGAACAGTTTCCATACGGCTTTATGTTACAAGGTAACGGTAAAGTATTCGGATCAATTGGTATAGCGTTGGCAATGTATTCAACTACACCTGCTGAAAACAAGAAGAAAATTGCAGCTTTACTTCTTCCAGCAACATTAACAGCTGTGGTAGTAGGTATTACTGAGCCATTAGAATTCACATTCTTATTTATTGCTCCATATTTATTTGTATTACATGCAATCCTATCAGCATCAATGGATACAATTATGTATGGCTTTGGTTTAGTAGGAAACTTTGGTGGCGGACTTATTGATTTCTTTGCTACAAATTGGATTCCACTAGCACAAAACCATTGGTTAACTTATGTTATCCAAATAATTATTGGTTTAATCTTTACAGGTATATATTTTGTAGTATTTAGATTTTTAATATTGAAATTTAATATACCATTACCAGGTCGTGATAAAGAGAAATCAGAAGTGAAGTTATATAGTAAGCAAGATTACAAAGAAAAACAAGGTGCTAATGATTCTGTTTATGCAGCTACAGGCGATGAATATACTGATAAAGCGAATTACTATTTACAAGGATTGGGTGGCGCAGAGAACATTAAAGATGTCACAAATTGTGCGACGAGATTACGCTTAACAGTGAAAGACCAAGAAAAAGTAGAAGATAATGATTACTTTATTCATAATCAGATGGCACATGGATTAGTAAAAAGTGGTAAAAACGTTCAAGTTATTGTTGGAATGTCAGTACCACAAGTAAGAGAAGCATTTGAAAATATGGTATTTACTGAAGATGAAGCATAATAAAAGTAGAGTGAGACAGAGATCTAATGGTAATAAAAAGTTTTCGTGGTCTCCTCTCCGTCTATAATGACTAAAGTAAAAAGATTAAGTTAAGCATATTTTCAGTTCGGTCATCTATGGGCATTATGAAAAGAGACTGGGACGAATTAATTTCGTCCCAGTCTCTTTTTGTACTTAGTTTTTAGCACGGTTACGTTAAAGTTCAAGTAATTAATGTAACTTTAAATTGATGTTATACAATAAACGTAAATTATTACGATATATGTGATTTCATTTTGTGTGCAACGCGTGGAAAATAAATTGCTTTAAGTATATCAATATTACGGATAGCAATGTGATAAATAATTTTTGAAAATGTATCAGCAGAACAGTGTAAGTTAATGCGATTTTTTGTGAATGTATAGGATAGAGCTTCTGTATTGTCTAACACGTTAATAATATCTATAACTTTATCTTTGATGAATGCATCATTTAAACCATCAATTTGTAATTCAAAGCGCTTTGAAGATAATGGCAATTGAGTTGAATCGAATAATGTATCGAGTTCTGATGAAGTTAAAATTTGAAAGATTGTGTAGTTGTGCAGACTGAGATAAGTGATAACATATGGTAACTGTTGCTTCGGTAAAATAATTTCTACTGTGTAAATTGAGTTATTCTTTTTTATTGAGTGTTGTATGGACTTACAAAAAGTAATCTGGCGCAATAATTTTAATAACTTATTACGTTGTTTGCGCTTTGTTAATTCCCCAATATTTAAGATATAAGTCTCAGTTTTATCTATAAACATCAAAACCCTCCGAACTGAAAAATAATATATGAAGTGTAATTAGCATAATATTTTAATGGAGTTTTATTTTTTACCCATTTCTAATTCTATTAAATTGTACCACTCTTTTTTCTTTCTGACACTAGGTCTTTGGAATGAACAATATAAATCTAAATCTTTGCAATTTTCTGAAAACGTATTGTGCTAAATTCTAAAATGTGATACATTTTTCTTTATTACTATTAAAAGGGAAGTGTTGAATGATGTTAACAAAGGTAAGTAGATTCGCAACCAACACATTCTTGTTCTGGATGTTACTCGCTGCCATTATAGGTTTTGTCTTTCCAGCGCAATTAGCGACAGTGAGTCAATTTGTACCTTATTTATTAGGGATTGTTATGTTGGGGATGGGGTTAACTATTGACCCTAAAGATTTTAAAATTATTTTTCAAGCACCGCGTGCTGTTATTATAGGCGTCATACTGCAGTATACAATTATGCCCATAACTGCATTTGCCATTGCTAAAATATTTAATTTACCACCTGAGATAGCTATCGGCGTCATTTTAGTAGGATGTTGTCCGGGGGGGACTTCGAGTAATGTTATGAGTTATTTAGCGAATGCCAATGTAGCATTATCAGTAGCGATAACAAGTGTCTCTACATTATTAGCACCCATTATCACACCAGCTTTAATCTTTCTATTTGCTAATCAATGGTTAGAGGTTTCATTTGGAAGTATGTTGTGGTCAGTGGTACAAGTAGTATTAATACCTATTATTATTGGTTTTGTTTTACAGAAACTATTTAAGAATCTTGCTACAACTACTGCTACTGCATTACCCATTGTCTCTGTGGTAGCCATTTCGCTTATTTTGGCCTCTGTTGTCGGTGGCAGTAAATCACAAATATTACAAACTGGCTTACTGATTTTTGGAGTAGTTATACTGCATAATATTATTGGCTATGCTTTAGGTTATACATTTGCTAAACTATTTAAATTAGATAGAGCTGATAAAAAGGCAGTATCGATTGAAGTAGGTATGCAAAATTCTGGATTAGCTGTATCTCTGGCAACAGTCCATTTTAATCCGTTAGCAGCAGTACCTGGAGCGGTATTTAGTTTGATACATAATATATCGGGTCCTATTTTAGCTAGATATTGGTCTAAAAAATAACTAAGTGACTTTATACTAAAATAATGTATGTTTGTGAGACGCTTTTTACTTAATGGGGAGAGAGCGTCTTTCGTTTTGCTAGAGTGTTACAAAATAAAATATGATAGACTAAATTAAGAAACATATCATTAAGGAGGTATGACCATGTATAAAGCTGTAGTATTTGATTTTGATGGCACAATTATAGATACTGAGAAACATTTATTTACAATTATTAATAAACACTTATTAGCACATGAATGTACACCTTTATCACTTGATTACTATAGGTCTTCTATAGGCGGTGCAGCTACTGAATTACATGACTACTTAGAGAAGGAATTAGGTAAAGAGGCTAAAGAGGCAATCTACACAGACCACAATCGTACGAGTGTCGATCTACCTATCGATGACGAGATTGAACAACTAATGATCTTTTTAAAACAACATCATATTCCAATGGCAATTGCTACAAGTAGTTATCGCGCGGATATTCAACCAACATTCGATAAGCTAGGTTTAGAGCAGTATATAGATGTGATAGTAGGGCGAGAAGACGTTGCAGAAGTTAAGCCTAATCCTGAATTATATTTAACTGCAGTACAACGTTTAAATTATAACCCTGTGAACTGTTTAGCAATAGAGGATTCCGTTAATGGTGCAACTGCAGCAGTTACAGCTGGATTAGATGTCGTTGTAAATACGAATGATATGACAGTAGCACAAGATTTTAGTTCGGTCCCATTCATCGGTAAAAATGTAACCGCACGTGAAATTATTGCTGATTATTTTACTAAATAAGAAGGTACGTCATTATGAATTTATATATTTTACTTTTGTTTTTAGGAGGTCCATTAATACTTGCTATCGGTAATTTAGTGTTGGGCCCAATTTTTAACAAAACAATACCATTTCATATTCAAGTGAGATCATTTTTTATAGGTTCAGTTGTATATCTATTAGGTGCAACTGCATTGTATTATTTGATATTGCAATATCAGTTTTAATCATAAGCGACCATTGTTAACGAGACAACTAGTATTCAATCGTTGATACAACAGTGACACATAAATAAAAGCAACCCAATTGCTAAATAATTTAGAAATTCGGTCGCTTAATAGACATGTATATTTTTAGTTACTTAAAAAATTGAAAAGCTAACGTTACAATTACTAGGACCAGTAAAATTGCATCTATGCCAATCATAATTGCAAATCTAGGATTTTTTTCACCAGTTTGCTTACTGTTTTTAACTGCTTTGAGGTTAGGAATGAGACTCACAATTAATAAAATGATAATAACGATACCTAAAAAGATACTCACTTCGAATCACCTCCGTTACGCTTTGATTCGATAAAGACCCAAATATAACCAGCAATTACGCCTATAAGCAAGCCTGCTATGATACCAATTTTGATAGCTCCAAACAGACTACTTATTAAAATACTAAGCAACATTGCAATGGGTATGGTTGTACCAAATTTGAACTTTAATTCAGGTGTATGCATCATAGAAAATAATGTGAAGTATAAAATTGCTAGCACACATGTTGCTAATATTGATTTACCTATAAGTGGCGCTACATTGACATTTTGAGAGCCAAAGTAATTCAAAAAGAAAAATAGTAAACCAAAAACGATTGATGTATATATTGTACGGCGTAGTAATTGTTTATTCATAAGGGACTCCTTTAAGTTAAAGCTAAATTGAATTATAACATATCATATTTAAGTGCAAGTGTATTGTGTAATGCGACTGTGCGTTGATTATTACATTTTGTAAGAATCCAATAATTAAAAAAATACATTTTGCAATTATTGTAAAAATATTATAGAATAAATAGCGGGAAATGAAAACGCTTTCATATACAAAAAATATTGTTTAAATTTTTAGAATTTATAGTATAATAGCGACATGCATAGGTGTTGTTTCTCACTTATATTTGAAAGAGATGGGGTTTAAATAAAATGAATGAAGAACATGAATTACATAGGGGGCTAAGTGCGCGTCAAATTAGAATGATTGCACTTGGTGGAACTATAGGTGTTGGACTATTTATGGGGGCTACAAGTACAATTAAATGGACGGGACCTTCAGTAATATTTGCATATTTAATTGCAGGTATCTTTTTATTTTTAGTAATGAGAGCTATGGGTGAGATGGTTTATCTATATCCAACTACAGGTTCCTTTGCAAACTTTGCGAGTGATTACATACATCCGGTCGCAGGTTATTTGACTGCTTGGAGTAACATTTTCCAATGGGTAGTCGTCGGGATGAGTGAAGTTATAGCTGTAGGACAATATATGAATTATTGGTTCCCGGATTTACCACAGTGGATTCCTGGAGTCATTGTCGTTGCATTGTTATTATGCGCAAATTTAGTTTCGGTTAAAGCTTTTGGTGAATTTGAGTTTTGGTTTGCAATGATTAAGGTAGTAACAATAATTCTTATGATTATTGCAGGTTTCGGCATTATCTTCTTTGGTTTAGGTAATGGTGGCGAAGCGATTGGCTTATCTAATTTATGGGCTAATGGTGGGTTCTTCCCAAATGGATGGCTTGGATTCTTCTTTGCATTATCTATCGTTATCGGTTCATACCAAGGTGTAGAATTAATTGGTATTACTGCTGGTGAAACAAAAGATCCACAAAAAAATATTAAAAGCGCTGTAAACGGTGTAATTTGGCGTATACTTATTTTCTATGTTGGTGCTATCTTTGTTATTGTAACTGTTTATCCTTGGGATGAACTTGGTAATCTAGGAAGTCCTTTCGTAGCAACATTCGCTAAAGTAGGTATTACTATTGCAGCTGGTTTAATTAACTTTGTTGTATTAACTGCAGCGATGTCAGGTTGTAACTCTGGTATATTCAGTGCTAGTCGTATGGCGTATACATTAGCACAGCGCAGTCAAATGCCTAAGATTTTCTTGAAAGTAATGAAAAATGGTGTGCCTGTTTATACTGTAACAGCAATTGCTATCGGTATTTTAATTGGTGCATTACTTAACGTAATCTTGCCAATGTTTATCGAAGGTGCAGATAGTATTTTTGTTTATGTATATAGTGCATCAATCTTACCAGGTATGGTACCTTGGTTTATGATATTAATCAGCCATTTACGCTTCCGTAAAGGGAACCCTGCTTTATTAGAAGGCCATCCTTTCAAAATGCCTGGAGGCGCGTTATCAAATTATATAACAATGGCATTTTTAATTATTGTACTTATCGGTATGTTATTTAATAAAGAAACAGTTGTTTCAGTAGTAATTGGTATTATTTTCTTAGCGTTTATGACAACTTTCTATTTTGTGAAAGGTTATCATAAACAACAAGATTAAATTTAATAATTTTCTCGTTTGTACTTTAAGACTACTTTAAAGGCGAACTATGAAATTAAAAACAAGTGAGTTGATAAATCGAAGTAATGCTTCGATTTATCGCTCACTTGTTTACATTAAACCGTCTTATTTACACAAACTTAATGTTATCTCAATAGTATCTCAAAAAAAGTTTATTAAAATAAACCATAGATTAACAAATACATATCCTAAAGGAGTTTTTTAGCATGAATATGTGGAAGAAAATTGCGACATTATCGTTAGCGACTTCTATAGCTGCTAGTTCTATTGGAACGTCTTCAATCTCTCAAGCGTCAAGTAAAGAATCAGCAAAAAACAAAGACGAAGTATCATACGTTGGGAACACTAAAAATCCTAAAAACGTGATTTTCCTAGTGGGCGATGGCATGGGACCTTCGTATAATGCAGCATATCGTTATTTTGCAGATGACCCAAATACAAAAGAGATGGACAAAACAGCTTTTGATGAACATTTAGTCGGTACACAACGTACAAATCCCAATGATCCAAAAGAAAATGTTACTGACTCCGCAGCAGGTGCTACAGCATTCAGTTCTGGTCATAAAACATTTAATGGTGCTATTGGAGTAGATGCCAATAAGCAAAAAGTTAAAACTGTATTAGAACAGGCTAAAGAAAATGGTAAATCAACTGGATTGGTGTCAACTGCTGAAATTACAGATGCTACACCGGCAGCTTATGCTTCTCACGTAGATGATCGTGATAAAAAAGACGAAATCGCACAACAATTTTATAATGATAAAATAAATGGTGAACATAAAGTAGATGTCTTACTAGGTGGTGGCTCAGAATACTTTGGTAAAGATAACGGTGATTTAACTAAGAAATTTAAAAAAGATGGTTATGATATTGTTAAAAACAAAAATGACTTGAAGAACTCTAAAGGAGATCAAGTATTAGGATTGTTTGCTAAAAATGATATGCCATTAAACATAGATGCACCTAATAAAAATCCAGAACTTGTAGATATGGAAAAAAGTGCATTAGACCGTTTATCTAAAAATGATAAAGGTTTCTTCTTAATGGTTGAAGGTGCTTCAATTGATAAAGCAGGACATCCTAATGATGTTACAGGTGTAATGTCAGAAATGGGCGGATTTGAAAAAGCATTTAAACATGCAACCGAATATGCCAAATCTAACCCTGATACACTTGTCGTAGCTACAGCTGACCACTCTACTGGTGGCATGTCAATCGCTAAGGGCGAAGATTATGAATGGAATCCAGATGCGATTCATAGTATGAAGCATTCTGGTAAATATATGACAGAACAAATTGCAGATGGTAAAAATCCAGAAAAAGTAATTAATGAAGGTTACGGCTTCGATATTTCTAAAGATAACATGTCGGATATTAAAGAAGAAGCTGAAAATATGAAAGGGTTAAAAGAAGACGATTCTGAATACGAAGATCAATTACAAAAATTACAGGACGCGATTCAAAAACCTATCAATGATAAATCTAATACTGGTTGGACAACTTATGGGCATACTGGTGAAGATGTAAATACCTATGCAATGGGTCAAGGTTCAGAAAAATTCAAAGGTAATATTGATAATACAGACAATGCCAAAAATATTTTTGAATTCTTCCAACAATAAACAATGAAGTAATAAAAGCAAAGTGCTAATTACAGCACTTTGCTTTTATTTTGTTGGCAGTTTTTTGTGCACGCTTTCCGCGATCACTGCCTTAGCCTGTAGTCTTCGGCTAGTGCTATTCCCGCAGGAGTCCGCCCAAATCACTGCCAATAATATATAAATTATGCACTCCAACAATAGAAAAAAATCAGTGATGCAAAAAAGCAACAAGGTCGGAAAGGGAAACGATACAGAGGAATTATAAAAGTTTCCATGGATACTACACTAATTTGTGGAATCATGAATCTTAAAAAATGGCAATGTGGTTATTAAAAGGAGTGGTAATGCTCTGAAAGACTACTGGTATTTAATAAAATCATCCAATAGATATAAATAGAGGAACCTTAGTCACGTTCACCTAAAGTTTGTCTACATTTTGAAAGCAAAGTGCTTATTACAGCACTTTGCTTTTTAATGTTTGAATTTAATTTTTGAGATATGTTTATGATAATTATTAAGTGCCATTTTTGACTGTGTTATAGCATCTAAAACTTCATTATAATTCAAAGCGATAAAGCGATAATATAATATATCTACAGTGAATAATTGGGCAAATAATGAAGTAGTAGCAGCCATACGTAATTCATTTTCATCGGTTGTACCATAGATGATTGTAAAATTAGCATGTGAAGCAATGTAATTATTATAAGAGCTTGTTATTGTAATAATATTAATATGATAATCATTGGCGACTTTAATCATTGCTTGTAACTCACTATGATTACCTTGATTGGTAATAAAAATAATACAGTCTTGTTCACCGTGTGTTGCGAGTGTAGTCATAAACAAATGTGTTTCTTTAATTAATCTGACCGGCAATCCAATTCGCGAAAACTTTTGAAACAAATCTTCTGCTGTAATGGAAGAAGCACCATAACCAAACAAAAAGATTGTCTTAGCATGTTTTAATGCATAGCAGACTTGATCAACGATATTGGCGTTAATATGTTGTGCTGCAGCGTGCATTGTACTTGTTGCGCGCGAAATCATTTTATTGGTGAGTGTTTCTACTGATTCTCCAGCTTTCAGTTCGATATGATGATTACTCATATTATCAGTAGGTAAGTATCTAGAAATAGCAATTTTTAAGTCTTGAAACCCCTGAGTAGACATTTTCTTACTAAATCTTACGATGGAAGCGGTGCTTGTATTTACAGTTTCCGCTAAATCTTGTACTGACATGGAAATAATGTGTTGCGGTGATTGTAAAATATAGTCTGCAATTTTCTTCTCGCTTTTGGTTAATTCAAAATATTTGTTATCGATTTGATGGAAAATATTTGTCATAATTAATCACCTAAATGGTCAGATTCTCGCATAGCTTTTGTCGTTCCGAGTAAATAAGTGAAAACAAATCCACCTAAATAAGCAGCGAGTAAACCAGCTATATAGCCTAAATACATGTGATCAGAAATGAGTGGTAATAATGAGATACCACTAGGTCCAATAGCGGTAGAACCAATATGTCCGATGCCACCTATGACAGCACCACCTATACCGCCTCCTATACATGCTGTAAAGAAAGGTCTACCTAGTGGTAATGTAACACCATATATTAAAGGTTCTCCGATACCTAAAAATCCAACTGGTAGTGCACCTTTCAATGTATTGCGTAATGTTTGATTTTTGCGACATCTTACCCATAATGCTAAGGCAGCACCTACTTGACCGGCACCAGCCATTGCTGCTATTGGTAATAAATAAGTTGCGCCAGTTTGGTTAATCATTTCGATATGAATAGGGGTGAAGATATGGTGTAAACCGAGCATCACAAGTGGTAGGAAAAAGGCACCTATGATAAATCCACTGAAAATACCACCTATACCAATAATCCAATTAATAACAAAAACTAAACCAGATGAAATAAAGCCAGCCAGTGGCATTATGATAAAGATTGTTAATAGACCAATAATAAATAATGTAACAGTTGGTGTCACTATAATATCGACTACATTTGGTACGATTTTATGCAATCTTTTTTCTACTATACTGAGTAACCATACAGCGAAGATAACTCCAATAATACCACCTTGTCCTGCTTGTAGTGGCTCTCCGGTAAAAATGTTAGTAATCATATTTTTATCGGTTAGTCCTGTTAGCAATGTAGTACCACCGATTACACCACCAAGACCAGGAGTTGCGCCAAATTCTTTTGCTGCATTAATACCGGTGAATATCGCTAAGTAAGCTAACATACCATCTTTAATGACATTGAAAACTGTCACAAGTTGTGTTATCCAATCACCTGAAATTTGACCAGCTTGCATTAAATTACTTAGAACAGCGGCTATACCACCAATTAAACCTGCCCCAATAAATGCTGGTATTAAAGGTATAAATATATTAGCAATAGTTTTGAGGAGTTTGTTGAATTTACCACGCTTTTGTTTTTGTTGATATGATTCCTTATTGATCTTTGCTTTTGCTTCAGCTGCAGCTTTATAATCGTGCGGTATCGTGTCACCTAATGGCACACCACTCTTAGCTGCCATTTCGTTAGCTACTTTATTTACGGTTCCTGGACCGACAATGACTTGGATGCGGTCATCATGAACAACTCCCATTACACCATCAATTGCTTTTAAATTATCGAATTCTACTTTACTTTCGTCATGAACTTTTATACGTATGCGCGTCATACAATTAATTATGTTGTCTATATTTTCCATACCACCGACGTTATCAATAATTGAATGCGCTAATTTTTTTTCATTTGCCATACTATCACCCGCTTTGTTTAATTTATGATTGTATTGCTTGTTTAATTACACCGTTATGTGCACTTAATTTCGCTTCAGCTGCAGATTTATCTATATTACATAAATGCATTACTACTGCTACTTTTAAATTTTGATTAGCTTTGTCGTATAGTTGCTGTGCTTGTGTTGAATTAATATCACAAATATCTTGAATGATACCGATTGCTCTGTGTACAAGCTTTTCATTTGTTGGTCGAACATCAATCATTAAATTATCATAGACTTTACCACAACGTACCATCGTAATCGTGGAAATCATATTCAATATTAACTTTTGTGCAGTTCCAGATTTTAAGCGTGTAGAACCAGTTAATACCTCGGGACCAACATTAACTTCTAGGGGATAATCAGCGTGTTTACTAATTTCACTTGCTGTATTACAAGAAATTGCTACGGTTTGTGCGCCTATAGATTGTGCATATTGCAAGCCGCCTATAACATACGGTGTTCTACCACTTGCTGCAATACCAATGACGACATCCATTGAAGTTAAAGCTAAATCTTTTAAATCTGTTGCTCCTAATGTCTCGTTATCTTCGGAACCTTCAATTGCAGTTGTCATAGCTTTTTCGCCACCTGCGATAAGTCCGATGATGTCAGTAGGTTCAGTGTTGAAAGTAGGAACGCATTCTGCAGCATCTAATACACCTAATCTGCCACTTGTGCCAGCGCCCATATAAATTAATCTTCCTCCTTTACTAAATTGTGTTGCCGTCAAGTTGATAATGTTACTGAGCGTCGGGATAACTTGTTTGATTGCTTGAGGTACACGTTGATCTTCTTCATTCATAATAGTTAGTGCATCTTCAATGCTCATTTCATCTAAGTGCATCGTAGCTTCATTTCTATTTTCAGTCGTTAAATGTTTCATTGTCTGCAACTCCTTTTTGAAATTCAAATGTATCATTTGGCTTTATCAATGGTATGAGAGGGTGATCTGCTGCAGAGATACGTGCCACGCAATTCACATGTGGATGTTTTGGTAAATCTTCTTTGATAATTTGCAATTCACCTTCAT
Source organism: Staphylococcus sp. GDY8P72P (assembly GCF_016890655.1). NCBI lineage: Bacteria > Bacillati > Bacillota > Bacilli > Caryophanales > Staphylococcaceae > Staphylococcus > Staphylococcus sp. GDY8P72P. Next base: position 38,098 of record NZ_JAFEQJ010000019.1, read on the forward strand.
AACGCCCATTTAAATGATTATCTAATGTTATGTCACCGAACACTCTGTTTAAATTATTATTAGGTGCTATTTGCTGAGATTTGTACAATCGAGCTTCTTGCGAGCGTATAGCACTTTCTGGATTATCTGGCCGTGCAGTATGCGATTGAAATAAAATGTCTTCGCTATATGGTTCAATATGGGCAAGCGACAAGATAAAATGACGGTCATGTAACAGTTTTATTAATCTTTCTGCATGATGATTGACTAATGATGTATCTCCAATGATGACACCATCAATACCTGTATCGATTAGGTTTTGTGCACTACATAACGGATGAGTCCATCTCGTTTTTTCAATTGTAGGTAACCCTTTGTGTAAAGGACTACGTTTTTCTGTACCGGCGATAAATCCAAAAATTTCTGCACTTGGATTAAATGTTTTAATAAGTGAATTTTGTGCGGTTACAAACTGTGAACTTAAACCAGTATCTGGACGTGGATAATAATTATGACAATAACTAATTGCTTTGAAGTTAACGACATGGTTGGAAAGGTGAACAAGCAAGGTTGCATCAATTGTGCTGGCATTTAGACAACATTCAAAGTTATGGCGAATGATCTCGTTGACAGTGGTTAATGATGTTTCTGTGTCAATGCGTATTAAAAAACGAGAATTTTGATATTGATGCAATAAGTCATAGAGTTGTTGATTGAGTAACGTAGGTTGTACATCGATAATGTAAGTAATTGAACAATCTTGTAAGTGAGACAATAATTGTTGTAAATATATTAGTTTAGTAGTTTCATCTTCTTCAGGAATTTGAATAGAAGTGAAGATAGTATCATAGCCTAGGCTAATCAAATTATCTATGTAACGTTGATTGATAGGCTGTCCTAAATAAACAGAGAAACCATGCATAGCTATCCCTCCTGATATTTGTAATCGCTTACATTATATTATATTTGAAAATATATTACAATATGAATAATAAACTCATTTCAATATGTAACAATATTTCAGAAATGCGCAAATTGTTCGTAGAGTTTATATACACATATTTGATAATTATCAATATAACTATAAGTATTACCAACAGTCAGTAGGGAAATGGGATTTTGTTGTAAGTCAGTTATCATGTGGAGGTAATTTCGGATGAGTGGGCATTGGTTTGATTGAAAATGAATTGTGGCATAATTATATGCTTGATTAATAAATTGTTGGAGTTCTGTTTGAGTAATTATTATATCTGTATCTTCCATTACTAGTTTATATTTAAAAAGTTCTAATAAAGTGAGTAGGTGCTTGAGTTGATTCTTAATATGACTGTAAACTTGTTTTGACATGAGGCACTCCTTATGAAAATGTAATGAAGTGTTTAAAAGTAAGAAGTATAACTGAAGAAGTGGAAAGGATTGATAATATAAATAAACTAAAGACGCATATTTACATTATCAATCAGATGGATGTTGATTTGGTGTGCAAATATGCGACTTTACTAATAACTAGCGTTTAGCTATATTATGAATTTACATTTCAGCTGGGTTTAAAAACTCTTTATAATTTTTAATTGATATATCATGTGTTTTGATCTTTTTTTCAAAAGAGTATGCGATATCTTGAATAGCAACAATTGGAATTTCATTTGTACGGCCAGATCCTATTTCAAAGACAATCGCTTTCCATAGGCCTTGTTCGCACAGTAATCCAATAAAAATGACATTTTCTGTCTGCGTATGCTCATTAGAATGTGAGTATTCCATTGCCATAACATTACGTTCGGTACAATAAATTAGTAAATCAGAAAATAAGGTTGGTAATATTTCGTGATGTTGGTCATCAAATTTAATGTAACGGTCTAATTTTTTTAAAGTTTTACGCAATTTATTATATGGTAAATTTAAGCATTTTTTTATAATTGCATGAATTTCTTCTTTATATGGAAGAGATGAAATAGATTGGCTTTCATTTAATACTAAAAATAATGCAGAAAGTTGACTTTCTGTAAGTTCAATGGCGTAATTTTGCTGTGCTTCTTGTAACTGGTAACCACCCAATTTACCATGTTTAGCTAATATTTTGACACCTTGGTCTTCTAAATCTTGAATATCTCTTAAGATTGTCCGCTTTGAGACGTCCAAATGTTTAGCTAAATCAGATGCAGAAATTTGTTTATTATGATGAATGGCATTAACAATCTTATTTTGTCGCTCACGCTTATTCATAGAAAGTCACCTCCCATTGATTACATATTACATTTATTATAGCATAAATACGATGGTGACGACATTCTTAGGCATTTTACAAAAAAGTTACAAATAAATTTTTAGAAAACGCTTACATTTTACGAAAGGTTATGTTAATATATAGACAGTAACAAAAGGGGATAGCGATTTAGATTGCAAAGGGGTAGGCTATTACATATAGTTTTTGTTACATATCTAATCGCGCAAGTTACTATTCAAACATCTTCAATATTTATTACTTACTTTCCTTTCTAATGCCGACTAGTATTGCTAGTCGGTTTTTTTGTTTCTACTTTAGCAAACTAAGCTATAAGCATATCAGTCATCTGTGGTAGAATAGAGAAAATTATACATAACTAAAATAGTGAATTACGAGAGGTGTATTTTATGAATAAAGAACAACTAATCGAACTAGATAATGCAATTAGGTCGTGGTTATTAACGTTAGATCAAGTGATACCAAATTTAGTTGGAGAGATGGAAACATCAACAAAACGCAATAGATTTGATTTAGTGACAAATGTTGATAAAACAATTCAACTACAATTCCAACAATTTTTAAATGATAACTATCCTGACCATCAATTATTAGCAGAAGAAAAATCGAATGACGAAGTAACTCCAAAAGAGGGACATGTATGGATTATGGATCCGATTGATGGCACAACAAACTTGGTAAAGCAGCAAGAGGATTATTGTATTATATTAGGTTATTTCGTTGATGGCGTGCCAACATTATCTTACATATATGATTATCCACATCAACAGTTACATAAAGCAGTAAGAGGTTATGGAGCTTATACTAATGGTGAACCTATTACACCACCAGAAACAATGGACTTGGCAGATGCAATTATTTCATTCAATTCACAAGTAATGAATAATGACACGATTAATGATTTATACGATGCTGCTTTTAGTTATCGTTTTATCGGTTCATGTGGGCTTGATTCAGTAAGAGTGATACAAGGACAATTTGGTGCACATATCAATACCAATCCTAAACCATGGGATATAGCTGCACAGTTTTTATTCGCAGAGGAACTTGGTTTGACAATGACAACATTAAGCAATACACATTTAGATTATGCCACAAGTGGCCCATTTATTATTAGTAATCCAGGGTGCCATGAGGAAATATTGCAAATAATAAATAGTGGAAATGGATATGCGAAATATTAAATTTCTGTAAATATAAATAGGTCTTAAGCACTATGTCAAGGGACATGGTTTACTATATAATAATTCATTGAATGAACTTAAACTCATAGAATAGAGAATTGGAGTGATACAATTGAGCCGCTCGGAATATAAAAGAAGTAAAAAAATGGGGTTGCCTACAAAAATACTGTTATGGTTGATCGGTATTTTAGTTATTTTAGCCATAGTAGCAGTTATTTATTTAGCTTTTAAAATCTTTTCGGTAGGAAATTCAATTCATAACCCATTAGATAGAAACAAATCAGAATTAAGAGATAAAAAGGTAAACTTAAATAATGGTGATCCATTTACAATTGCACTATTAGGTGTAGATTCAGATGCTGAAAGAAATGCTAATGGTGGTGGGCAGAGAAGTGATTCTATAATGGTCATTTCTATGAATCCAGATAAAAAAACATCAGAAATAGTAAGTATTCCAAGAGATACGCAAGCTGAAATTGTTGGCCACGGATCCACAGAGAAAATCAACCATGCGCATGCCTATGGCGGACCAGATATGGCTGTGAAATCACTTGAAAAATTATTAGATGTGCCAATTGATCACTATGCCACAATCGATATGGATGGTATGAAAGATATGATTGATACACTTGGCGGTATAGATGTTGTGAGCAATGCAACATTTAGTTATAATGGTGCTTCATTTGTAGAAGGTGAGAAATCTCATATGGATGGTGAGCAAGCAATGGCCTTCATTAGAAGTAGAAAAGAAAGCGGTGCTGGTGGCGATTTCGGCAGACAAGAACGTCAACAGCTAGTCATGCAAGGTATTGCGAATAAATTGACAAGTACTAAATCTATTACACACTTTAACGGTATTATGGACCATATTAAAGATAACGTGACGACTGATTTATCACTAGGCGATTTAACAAAAATTAGAAGTAAGTATAAGGATGCAAATGAAACAGTTAATAGAAATCAATTAGATGGACAAGGTGGTATTCAAGATGATGGATTGTATTATTTTATACCAAGTGAAAGTTCATTAAGCGATATTCAAAATAAAATTAAAGATAATTTAGAAATTTAACACCGAGAGGCTGGGACGTCATTGATTTGTCCCAGTCTCATTTCATATTGTCAGTAATTGAAGGCGCTTCAAATCAATTTTTGTTCAGTTCTAGTTATCCTTGGCGGAGTGTTACGACGAAATCTTTTTAATAAAATTAGATTTCTATCACACTCCGTTTTTTAGTGTTTTGAAATTATAAATTAAGGAATATAATAGAAAGCCTTAACATTTTGAGCAGTAAGATTTACAATTAAAGCAATGCTACTTTTGGAAGCGTGGGGCTTCTAAGACTAGCAAGTGAATCACCATAGATATAAAGAATAATGGGCAATAATAATATTGAAGGGGTGATTTAATGCAGGAGCATTTAATCGTGACGTTAGATGGTAAGGACTATCTTGCTGAACCAGGTACTAATTTACTTGAGTTTATCAAGGGTCAAGAAACATTTGTACCATCGATTTGTTATAACGAATCGTTAGGTCCAATTCAAACTTGTGATACATGTACAGTTGAAATCGACGGTAAAATTGAACGCGCATGTAGTACAGTTATAAATCGACCTATGGTTGTCGATACGCAAAATAATAAAGTTCAAGACAGTCAAAAAGAAGCGTTAGACCGTATATTAGAAAAACACCAATTATATTGTACAGTTTGTGACTACAATAATGGTGATTGTGAAATTCATAATACAATGGATCAATGGGGCTTAGAACATCAAACCTATGAATATAAAGACAAACCATATGAAAAAGATTATGGACCATTTTATCGCTATGACCCAAATCAATGTATATTATGTGGGCGCTGTGTAGAAGTTTGTCAAGACGTGCAAGTCAATGAAACTTTAACAATTGATTGGGAACGTCAAGAACCGCGTGTTATTTGGGATAATGATGTCTCAATTAATGAATCATCATGTGTTGGATGTGGTCAATGTGCCACTGTATGTCCATGTAATGCCATGATGGAAGTGGATATGGAAGGTAATGCTGGCTATATGACTGACTTAGAACCAGGTTCATTAGCAGCAATGATTGACTTGACGAAAAAAGCAGAACCAGGATACGGTCCGCTATTTGCAGTTTCAGATTCTGAAGCGGCAATGCGAGAAGAGCGTATCGAAAAAACTAAAACAGTATGTACATACTGTGGTGTAGGATGTTCGTTCGATGTTTGGACAAAAGATAGAGAAGTTATAAAAGTCCAACCACAACCAGAATCACCTGCTAACAAAATTTCGAGCTGTGTAAAAGGTAAGTTCGGTTGGGATTATATCGATTCAGAAGAACGTTTAACTAAACCATTGCTTCGTAAAGGTGATGCTTTTGAAGAAGTTGAATGGGATGAAGCGTTAAAAGTTGTAGCTGATAACTTTACAAAAGTTAAAGCTGACAAAGGCGCAGATGGACTAGCATTTATATCTTCATCTAAAGCGACTAATGAAGAGTCCTATTTAATGCAAAAATTAGCGAGACAAGTTATTGGAACAAATAATGTCGATAACTGTTCTCGTTATTGTCAAGCACCTGCAACAAAAGGTTTATTTAGAACTGTAGGACACGGAGGAGATTCCGGTTCTATAGAAGATTTAGAGCAAGCGAGTATGGTCGTACTTATCGGAACAAATACAGCCGAAGCACATCCGGTTATTGCTTCCAGAATTAAACGCGGTCATAAGCTTTATAATAATACACTTAACGTATTTGATATTAGAAAGCATGAAATGGCAGAACGTGCTGATAATTTCTACCAACCTAAACCAGGTACAGATTTAGTATGGATATCAGCAGTAACAAAATATATTATTGATCACAATCTACATGACCAAGCATTTATTGATGAATGGGTAGAGCATTTTGAGGAATATTATAACTCACTAGCACTATTTACTATGGAATTTGCTGAAGAAACAACTGGTATTCCGAAAGAAGATTTAATTGATTTTGCGCATCAAATGGCAGCAGCTGAATCTGTGTCTATTTGTTGGGCTATGGGTGTGACACAACAAGACATTGGTAGTGACACATCTACTTCAATTTCCAATCTGTTACTAGCTACTGGGAACTACAGAAGACCTGGTACAGGTGCTTATCCATTACGTGGTCATAACAATGTTCAAGGTTGTAGTGATATGGGAAGTATGCCTGATCAATTCCCAGGTTATCAAAAGGTAGCAGATGATGATATTCGTGCTAAATTTGAACGTGAATATGGCGAAGCTTTACCAGCTGAACCCGGTAAAGACAATCACCAAATGATGGAAGGTATCCATAACGGAGAAATTGATTCACTATATCTTTATGGTGAAGATACAGGTATTGTAGATTCTAATATTAACTTTGTACAAGCGGCATTGGAAAAAGTAGGATTCTTAGTAGTACAAGATGAATTCTTCACTTTCACAGCTTCTTATGCAGACGTGATATTACCTGCAAGTCCTTCATTAGAAAAAACAGGTACGTTTACTAACACTGAACGTCGAATCCAACGTTTATATCAAGCATTAGAACCTAAAGGAGAATCAAAACCAGATTGGCAAATTATCCAAGCTGTAGCTCAAACATTAGGTTATGAGTGGAATTATACACATCCAAGTCAAATTATGGATGAAATCGCTAGATTAACACCATCTTATTCAGGTGTGAATTATGAGCGTTTAGCAGGTTATAATAGCTTGCAATGGCCAGTTGCAGAAGATGGCACTGATGAACCGACATTATATTTAAATGGCTTTAACTTTGACAATAAAAAGGCTAAATTCTTCCCACTGACTTTTGATAACTTCTTTAAACAAAACGATGTTTATGATTTGCATGTGAATAATGGTAGATTGTTAGAACACTTCCATGAAGGCAATATGACATATAAAGTGCCTGGATTAGAATATAAAATGCCAAATGCATTTGTTGAGGTATCACCAGAGCTTGCAGAGGACAGAGGTATACATGAAGGTGCCGAAGTAAAATTAATCTCTGACACTGGAGAGGCGGAATTGGTCGTTCATGTAACAGATCGCGTTAAAGGCAAAGAAATATATATTCCATTAAATAATAATGCGATGAAACACGGTGATCATGGCGCAATTAACTTACTAACTAATAGTGACGTTGATAAAGATACAGATACGCCGTCATACAAACGTACAAGTTGTCGTATGGAAGTGAAAACGAGAAGAGGTAAATCACCTTTAAATCCAACGAATTTCCGTGTCGACAAACATCGTAAGCCACAATATAGTGTCCAAGTAGAAAATAAATGGGCACGTGAAGATTATGTCTTTCCAGGAAATCAGGTGGATAAATAATGGCTGAGAGAATTACTAAAATTAACCGTATTCAAAAAACAGACGAACAAATCAAACAGGAAAGCTTAGATGAAGTGACTACAGCAATTGCAGAAAATAAAGAAAGCATTTTAAAAGCGATTAATATAATTAGCACTTTGGATGATGCCAAGTTACTAGATGCACTATCAGGTGCAGTCAAAGGTCGCGGCGTCATTGCTAATAAATTTGCACTTGAGCTAAATAAAGACCAATATTCTGGCTTAATTTCAAATATGGCATCACTAGTATTTTTATTAGGTGATTTAGACGTTGAAGATTTAAGCACTACACTTAATAAAGTCAATAAAGGTCTGCGTGTAGCTAATCAAGCCAATCCAAATCAAAAAACATCCATTACAGGATTGATGGGTATTTTAAAAGATGATGAAATGAATCGTAGCTTGACGTATATGTTGAACCTCTTAAAAGGTATGTCGAGAGGTTAATATTATTTAGCCATCATACAACTTATAGGAGCCGGGACACTAATTATGTCCCGGTTCTTTTTGTGTTTGCTTAAATTTTAAAAGTGAAATTTAACTGTCTATTAACATAAGTGATTAGTTATTGTTAATGTATGCCAATTATAAAACCTTGGGTATGAACGTTTGTTGTTAAGAATTGTGCTATAGCTTTCAACTGAAAATATGATACAATTTTGAAAGTTAGAAGTATATAGTTAAACTGATTCAGTTGGGAGTGAGTCGCATATTAATGTGAAGATGATAAAAGTAATGGCAATATGTTCTAATATCTTTTTAGTATTAGGGATTATATTCTTAGTTATGATGAATTTTATTATGGCTATCACTATGTTTGCAGTTTCATTAGCGATTAGCTTAGTCATATTTAATTCAATGTTTAGAGATCGTACGGCAATGAAAATAATTATTAATGTATCATTTGCTATTGTGGTCTTAGCAGTGATTCTTGCTTATTATGTATTAACCTAATTAAATGCTACAAGGAGTTTTTAGAGCATGAATGAAAAAGTGAAGCAGCGATTGCCTATGATTTTATTGACTATAATTTTAGTGATATTTGCCATTTTACTTATTATTAATGAAACAGAGTTATTTGAAAATAAACAAAAATATACATTTGATGAAGCTGTTAATCGACAGTTAGCTGAAGGAACATTGAATATGAAAGAAGAGATTCAACAATTCGTTGATGCTTCTAGAGCAGAAGTAGCAGAAGCAATGAAAATTGAAAATAGCAATGATGATTTAAATCATATGGACATTTCAGAACCTGTATACTTATCAGAAAAAGAAGTGAATCAGATATTACGTGATAAGGGTGTTTTTAAAGATAAAGGGAAAGCATTTCTAGAAGCACAGGAAAAACATGATGTAAATGTTATTTATTTAATAAGTCATGCATTAGTAGAAACGGGTAATGGTAAGTCGAACTTAGCGAAGGGCATTAAAGATAATGGTAAACATTACTATAATTTCTTTGGCATTGGTGCATTCGATGAAGCGGCCGTCCAGACAGGTAGTAGTTTTGCCAAACAGCAAAAATGGGACTCGCCTGAAAAAGCAATTGAAGGAGGCGCTAAGTTTGTACGTGGTAATTATTTTGATAAAGACCAAATATCATTGTATCAAATGCGCTGGAATCCCGAAAACCCAGGAAAACATCAATATGCTAGTGATATAGAATGGGATGAAAATATTGCTCGAATTATGAAACGTTACTATGATAAACTAGGTATTAAGAAAGACGATATTAGTAAGCATTATTATAAATAAAATATATAGAATAAGGGATGACGTTGTGCGTATACAGTCGCGTTATTCCCTTTTTCATGTTGATATCAGAGGCTTACAATTTTAGATATGAGGTGCAAATAAAGTGAAAATAGCAGTAGTAGGTGCAGGAATCGGTGGTCTAACCGTGGCTGCATTATTACAAGAACATGGACATGAAGTAAAAGTATTTGAAAAAAATCAGGAACTTAGTGAAGTAGGTGCAGGAATCGGTATCGGCGGTAATGTCATAGATAAATTGCATAACCACGATTTAGCAAAAGGCATTAAAAATGCAGGACAAATTATCGATACACTAGCAATAGCGGATAATTCTGGCACAGCTTTATCAAAAATAAAATTGAAACGAAATACTATAAATTTAACGTTAGAACGTCAAAGTTTATTAAAAACAATTCAATCGTACGTGCAATCGTCTTCTATTTATACAGGATATCAAGTACTTAGCATTGAAAATGAGGCTAATAAAGTAACAGTTCATTTTGAAAAACACGAGGCAGAAACATTTGACCTTTGTATCGGTGCAGATGGGCTTCACTCAAGTGTTAGAGCTAGTGTAGCACCTAATACTAAAGTCAATTACCAAGGTTATACAGTGTTCAGAGGTTTAGTCAATGATGTGCAATTAAAAGATGCTAATACTGCGACAGAATATTGGTCGAAACAAGGTAGAGTTGGCATTGTGCCATTATTGAATAATAAAGTATATTGGTTTATTGCCATTAATGCTAAAATCCACAACACTGAATATCAAACGTATGGTAAACCACATTTACAAGCACGTTTTAATCATTTTCCTAATGAAGTAAGGGAAGTATTAGATAAACAAAGTGAGACAGGAATCTTATTGCATAATATTTATGATTTGAAACCTCTCAAAACCTTTGTGTACAACCGTACAGTATTGTTAGGTGATGCAGCACATGCGACTACGCCAAATTTAGGACAGGGTGCAGGGCAAGCGATGGAAGATGCTATCGTTTTGGCTAACTGTTTAGAAACTTATGATTTTGATCAAGCATTGGAAAGATATGATAAATTACGTGTGAAACATACGAAAAAAATCATTAAAAAGTCACGTAAAATAGGAAAAGTGGCACAATCTACGCAACGTTTATTTATCAAAGTAAGAAATGCTATTGCCAAACGTATACCTAATAGTTTATTAGCAAGACAAACAAAGTTCATTTATAAAACAAAAGATAAATAATATGACATATATAAAGAGACTAGGACGAACCAATTTTGTCCTAGTCTCTTTTCATATTTTATTTATTTACAATATATTGTGGTTGCTCACCTGTTAATTTAAGAATCGTATCATTAGCGACTATTTTCGACATCATATCACGTGATTCAAATGTGGCATTACCGATATGAGGGGTAATTACGACATTGTCTAATGTTTTAAGTTCGTCGTTAATTTTAGGTTCAAATTCAAAGACATCTAGTGCGGCGCCTTCAATGTCTTTAGCTTTCAGTGCATCGACTAATGCTTGCTCATTTACGATAGGGCCACGTGCAGCATTAATTAAATAACTTGTAGATTTCATTTGTTTGAATTGTGGTGTATCTATCATGTGATGTAATTGTGGGCTATACGCAGCATTGATTGTTACAAAATCAGCATTAGCTAACAATGTATCTAAGTCAACATATTTTGCACCGATTTCTTTTTCTTTATCAGGTTTTTGGTTAGGACCAGTATATAGAACATCCATATCGAATGCTTTAGCTCTTCGTGCGACTGCGCTACCAATTTCACCTAAGCCTATAATACCTATAGTCTTGCCTGATACTTCACGCCCTCTAAAGAAGAGTGGTGCCCAACCATCGAAGCCTGTAGTGCGACATAATCTATCACCTTCTGCGATTCTACGTGCTGTTGCTAATACTAAAGCAAAGGTTAATTCCGCAGTTGAATTAGTAGATGCTTTTGGAGTGTTAGTAACATCAATATTCAATTGACGTGCGTAATCAACATCGACATTATTAAAGCCCGCTCCATAATTTGCGATAATTTGTAACTTACTACCAGCATCAATAATACTTTTATCTACATTTGTAGATAATAAACTGATGAGTGCATCAGCATCTTTGACACCTTCTTTTAATGTTTGTTGATCAATAAGGCCTTCACCTTCATACATTTCAACATCAAATTGAGCTTTAAGTAAATTAAGCCCAGCTTCAGGTATTGCTCCTGCGATAAATACTTTTGTCATATGTATCACTTCCTTTAAAATAAGTATATTAAAGAATAGCATAAGTAACAAATGGAAACGCTTAGCTAATCATTTTTAGTCCAATTACGGCAACGATAATCATGCCGATATAGAAAACGCGTTTTTTATTTTTTGACTCATTATAAAACAACATCCCAACTACAGTGCCACCACCTGTACCAATACCACTCCATATAGCATAAGCAGTGCCCATGGGAATGCCATTCATCGCCAGTTTTAAAGTACTAAAACTACAAATAAAAGCTATTGCTAAACACACGACTAACCATTTATTTTTAGTTCTAGTTATTTCATTTAATAAAATAACACCTATTATTTCTAAACAACCAGCTATTAATAAAATTAGCCATGCCATTATGTTTCACCTTCTTCTTCTGTTGAAAGTTTTAACCCAATAATACCTATGATTAAAATAATAATGAACACCATTTTTGTGAAATTAAATGGATTATTAAATAACACCATTTCGACAAGTACAGTACCAACAGTACCTAGGCCAACAAAAATGGCGTATACTGTCCCAACTGGCAAACTTTTGCAAGCTGAGATTACTAAATAAAAGCTTAAGCCAATGAATAATATGACGATAATCCAAGCAAAAGTTGAGTCAGCAATATTAAGTCCTGTTACCCAAATTACTTCTATGATACCTGCTAAGATAACTTTTAACCATTGCATGTTTGCATCTCCCTTTTAGTAATAAACCACTCCATTTTCTCAAATTTTAAATAGAAGTGCAAAGTGCCCATTCAGTTAGTAAATGCATATATTGTAGTAATCAAAGGGAGTGGGACAGAAAT
>NZ_JAFEQJ010000019.1:50913-136770 GCF_016890655.1 Staphylococcus sp. GDY8P72P
GATGACTAGCATTGAAACAAGATTGGTTTAAAGGGCATTTTCAATGCAGTCAGCTACTGCCAATATGAAAAGAGGCTAGGACAATCAATATTGTCCCAGCCTCTTACAAAATATTTGTTAATTTATTTGTCTTATTAGTTAACGTGGATGTAGTTATATGAACTAGCTTCACCAGCAGGAATAGTACGTTCACTTACTGAGTAAGGTCCACCGCTATAGTTCATTTCAGATACTTCAACTGAACCATCGCTATTTACATTTTCAACGTATGCAACGTGGCCCATTGGACCTGATGAAGATTGTAAAATTGATCCAGCTTCTGGTGAATTATTTACAGTATAACCTGCTGAAGATGCTGCTGAAGCCCAGTTATTTGCATTTCCCCATGTAGATCCAATATCTCCGCCTACTTTATCAAATACATACCAAGTACATTGTCCAGCAGTGTATAAGTTACCACTTGAACTTTGTGTTGTAGTTGATTGTGTAGTTTGAGTTGATTGTGTAGTTTCTGCGGCATTTGCTTCTTGTCCGTGATCTAATCCTACGATTGCTGCTCCAATACCTGCTGTTAATGTTGTAGCTGTTACTAATTTTTTCATAATTAAAATATCCTCCCAAGATTTTGTCTAACTTATATAGTAATTCGTTTGATTGTCTGAGTTAAAATTTTTAGCCGCGAATTCATTTTTTTCAACGACAAGTCATACTGTATCAGATAAATTTACGTTTGTGTGGAATGTTATTGTTTTGTAAAGTAATTAAAAAAACCTCACATATCGTTGTAATAAACGATGTGTAAGGTTACAAAATTAAGACAAGGCGCAAAGCCCTATATTAGTTGCTTTACATTGAAAAAATAATGTAAATACGTTTTTACTATTACAATGGCTGTAAAATATCACAAAATTGTGTAACTATTATTTGAAAAATCTAATAGATAATGGTGGTAAATAATCTTCGCCATTATTTGCTTTCACAATAGCTACAATTGTAAAGATAAGCGAAAGTATTCCTAAAACAAATGAAGTAATAATACCAATAATAATAAAAACTAAAATACCACTAATGATTCCCCAAATAAAGTAAGAGAGAATAAAATTAAAATAATTCTTGCCAGCGCGATCAACAAAAGCTGATTCTTCTCGTTTGATTAACCAAATAATTAACGGCCCAATAAAACCAGTGAAAAAACTCAAGATATAAATAAGCATTGCCATCAGTCTATCATCCTTGCTAGACTGATTAAGGCGATTTTTATCCATGTTAAATTCAGTATCCTCATGCACGTGTTCAGTCACGAATATCACTCCTTTTCAGTGTATTATAGCAAATACTTAGTATTATATATATAAGAAATAAGTTGAATTTGGTTTTTACTATAGTTTATAAACAACAGAGTTGGGTTATAAAGATGAATAAAGCCTAACAAGTATTTTTATAGAAAGAAGGGAAATTATGAAAATAGCAATTGTTGGATCAGGCAATGGTGCTGTTACTGCAGCGCTAGATATGGTTAATAAAGGACATGAGGTTAAATTATATTGCCGTAATCAATCGATACACAAGTTTGATAAGGCGATGGAACGAGGTGGCTTCGATTTTAAGAATGAAGGCAGTGAACAATTTGTACCATTTACAAATGTTAGTGATGATATGGAATATGTGCTAGAAGGAGCAGAAGTGATTCAAGTTATTATTCCGTCATCGTTTATAGAGCATTATGCACAAACTATGGCGCCTTTTGTGACTGACAAACAACTGATTTTATTTAATATTGCAGCAGCTATGGGGTCTATTCGATTTATTAATGTTTTAGAAGATATGCATATTGATGTAATGCCTAAATTTGCAGAGGTAAATACTTTAACTTATGGTACGCGTGTTAATTTTAATACAGCAGAAGTAAACTTATCACTCAATGTTCGTAAAGTACATTTTACTACGTATGATGCTGAGTATTTATCAGATTCATTTAAGTTAATAGAAAAACTTTATCCATATATAGTGAAAGAAGAAAGTTTATGGAAGACTAATTTAGAAAATGGAAACCCTGAAGTTCATCCAGGTCCTACATTGCTCAATGTAGGCCGAATTGATTATGCAGATGACTTCTCATTATATAAAGAAGGTATCACTAAGCATACGATTAAATTGTTGCATGCAGTAGAATTAGAACGTTTAGCATTAGGTAGAAAACTAGGTTTTGAACTTAATACTGCTAAAGGTGCCAGAATTGAAAGAGGTTATTTATCACAAGAAGATGAAGATGAACCTTTAAATCGTTTGTTTAATACGAGTCCAGTGTTTTCACAAATAAATGGTCCGAATGAAGTGAAAAATAGATACTTAACAGAAGATATAGCTTTTGGTTTAGTTTTATGGTCAAGTCTAGGCAGACTAATAGATGTGAGTACACCGAACATTGATGCAATTATCGTGCTTGCATCTACTATATTAGAAAGAGATTTTTTTGAAGAGGGACTTACAGTAGAAGAGTTAGGGGTCGATAAACTCGGTTTAGACTAATAACCGTAACTAATTGAATAAGGGGGACTGTGTATGGTAAGACAACCAACATTTTTGGAAGCAATATCAACTATTATTGTAATGGTTATTATTGTGATTACTGGATTTGTAGTATTTGAAATACCGATACAGGCATTATTGATAATGTCTTCAGCTTATGCTGCGTGGATTGCTAAACGTGTTGGATTGAAATGGTCAGACTTAGAAGATGGCATTACTAAGCGCTTATCTACAGCAATGCCAGCATTATTCATTATATTAGCAGTTGGTATCGTTGTCGGAACTTGGATGTATTCCGGTACGGTACCAGCATTAATTTATTATGGTTTAGAATTTCTTAATCCGCATTATTTTTTAGTGTCTGCATTTATTATTTGTGCAATAACATCAGTTGCGACAGGTACAGCATGGGGTTCTGCTTCCACAGCAGGTATTTCGTTAATGGCTATAGCACATCAATTAAATATAGATGATGGCATGGCTGCTGGGGCTATTATTGCAGGTGCTGTGTTTGGGGATAAGATGTCGCCGTTATCAGATACAACAAATTTAGCTGCACTGGTTACAAAAGTTAATATTTTTAGCCATATTAGAGCGATGATATGGACAACAGTACCAGCTTCAATTATTGGTTTAATCGTTTGGTTTTTTGCAGGCTTAGGCTTACAGCAGACAGCAAATACTTCACAAATAAATCAATTACTGAATGAATTGGAAAATATTTATAACTTGAATGTTTTTGTATGGCTACCGATCATCATTATTATTATTTGTTTGATTTGTAAAATTGCAACCGTACCAGCGATGTTGATATCGAGTTTAAGTGCGATTTTAGTTGGAACGTTCAATAATAAATTTAATATAGTTGATGGATTTAAATCTACATTTGATGGCTTTAACCAGTCTATGTTGATACATAGTGATGGTTTATCTGAACGTACTATGACTCTCATTCAGCAGGGGGGAATGATGAGTATGACAGAGATACTCGTCACAATATTTACGGGTTATGCATTTGCAGGAATTGTTGAAAAAGCAGGTTGTTTAGATGTTATTCTTCATAGAATTTCTAGTAATATCCATTCGGTCGGACAACTAATTTTAGTAACAATTATTGGTAGCTTAATTATGGTATTAGCTGCTGGAGTTGCCTCTGTTGTTATTATCATGGTTGGTGTATTGATGATGGATATGTATAATAAAATGGATTTAGATCGTTCAAATTTATCTCGAACTTTAGAAGATTCAGGAACAATGATTATTCCATTGATTCCATGGGGGACTTCAGGCATCTACTACACGCAACAATTAGGAGTGACTGTTGACCAGTTCTTTATTTGGACAGTGCCGTGTTATCTATGTATCATATTTGCGTTGTTTTATGGTTTTAGTGGCATAGGTATTAAGAAGCGTAAAGATATAAAAAATGTATAGTTGACTGCGTTATTTTGGTAAAAGTGTAAATAGTATGTAATTAATTTGTTTATTTTAAGTTTTAGTAGTAGTTAAAACGGTTAAATATAACTATGGATGAGATGTATCATTATGTTACATAGTAATACTTGTAGCGATATTATTATGAAGATAACTAATGAGTAATCGTTCACTTTAAATTTTTATAAGAGAAAATATCCTTCAATTTTTTGTCTTATTTTCAGTTTTGTATTGTATATTGTAGCGATACTACAGTACAAAACTGTTTTTCATGAAGCGTAAATTTTAATAGTAAACGTTATGATACTTAACTACTATAATATAAGATAATAAAAATAGGCTATGACCAGTATAGTTGCTGTACTGATTATAGCCTATTAATTATGCTAAGTAAGAGTAAATAAAAAAGGCTAGAACATACTATGTCCAGCCTTTAATAATAAACATCAATCTTAGTGAATGTAGTTGTAGCTTGAAGCTTCGCTTGCTGAAATTGTACGTGAAGTAACAACACCAGCACCTTGGCCGTAGTTCATTTCTGAAACTTCTACTGAACCGTCACTGTTTACATTTTCAACATATGCAACGTGTCCCATAGCACCTGTTGAACTTTGTAAAATTGAACCAGCTTTAGCTGTGTTATTTACTGTGTAACCTGATGAAGCAGCAGCGCTTGCCCAGTTACTTGCGTTACCCCATGTAGAACCAATTTTTCCGCCTACTTTGTCATAAACATAATATGTACATTGACCAGCAGTGTACAAGTTACTTGATGAACCTGAAGCACTTGAAAGTGAAACTGAAGAGCTTGAAGGTGCACTTTGAGTAGTTACTTTAATGTTACGGTCTGAAGTAGAGTTAGAAGCAGCTCCGCCTCCACCAGTTGTGTTATTTGAAGTATAAGATTGGTTAGAGTAGTTGTTATATGAACCACTATTATTTGAATAACTATCATTACTATATGAGCTATAGTTATAGTTATAGTTATAAGTGTTATGTTGATTTGGGCTCCAATTACCTTGCCAAGTGTAGTTGTAGTTACCTTGTTGGTCTATAGTGTAAGAGTAGCTGTATGAAGTTGGATCATTTGGATTGTATCCACCTTGGTTATTTTCTGCTGCATCAGCTTCGTTTTGAGCAAAAGCAAACGTAGCGATTCCAGCTGTAGCGATAGTAGCTGTAGCGATTTTTTTCATTTTAAAATATCCTCCTAAATTTTTTCTTAATAATAAGTTTTATTTGTATGTCTCTATCGACGATTGTTTATATTTTCTTGGTTGTTTTTACGACAAGAATTAATATATCAGAAAATCATTCATTTGTGCTCAATGTTATTGATTTGTAATTTAGTTCTAATAAAATCGAGTCTTATGTAACAATTCGAAATATAAGAAATTCTTCTAAAAGGCTTGATAGACGGGCATTGAAGGAATTTGTAGAGAAAAATTACACGCTAATATATTACAAAGCTGTAAAATAACAGAAAATTTAAAATCAATTGTAAACACATAAATTCAGTAATATGAATATTTAAAAACATATGTATCTTCATATTAATAATAAAAATAACTAATTAATAATATATAAGAGCTTCGAGAAACAATCGGGGATTTGAAGCAATGATATTGACAACAATAAAATAATAGATTAATATCTAAGTATAAAAAGTATACTTATTTAGAGGGAGTGCGCTATGAAAGTTGAATTGGGAATCACATCATTTGCAGATAATAATGACATCATTACAGAAGAAGGTAGACAACCTGCTCTATCTGCAGCACAAAGAATACGCAATATTATAGAAGAAATTGAAACGGCAGATGCTCTAGGCTTAGATGTTTATGGTTTGGGAGAACATCATCGAGCAGATTATGCGGTTTCTGATCCAGTATCAGTATTAGCATCTGCAGCGCGTTCCACTACCCATATAAAATTATCAAGTGCAGTGACGGTATTATCTTCAGATGATTCTGTTCGTGTATTCCAACGATTTTCAACTCTTGATGCACTTTCTAACGGGAGAGCTGAAAT
The DNA here is from genome assembly GCF_016890655.1 of Staphylococcus sp. GDY8P72P. Classification (NCBI taxonomy): domain Bacteria; kingdom Bacillati; phylum Bacillota; class Bacilli; order Caryophanales; family Staphylococcaceae; genus Staphylococcus; species Staphylococcus sp. GDY8P72P. Next base: position 56,908 of record NZ_JAFEQJ010000019.1, read on the forward strand.
TTTAGTAGGTAGAGGTTCATTTATTGAATCCTTCCCATTATTTGGACATAATTTACAAGATTATGAACAATTATTTAATGAAAAATTAGACCTATTAATGAAGATAAATGCACAGACAATTGTTAACTGGGACGGTAATTTTCGTCCTAATATAGATAATTTAGGTGTGTATCCACGTCCTGAGCATGGTAAGTTAAAAATTGGGATTGCAACAGGAGGTACACCAGAATCATCATTAAGAGCAGGGGCATTAGGTTTACCAATAACTTATGCTATAATTGGTGGAGATTCAAAAAGATTTAAGCGCAATGTTGAGATGTACAAATCAAGTGCCTTATCTTATGGACACGATGCTAATCAACTATCTGTTGCTACTCATTCGTGGGGCTTTATAGCGGATACTGATGAAGCAGCAATGCGTGCCTTTTTCCCTTCGTTAAAAGCAAATCATGATATGTTAGGTCGTGAGCGTGGATGGCCACCATATAATGAGTATACTTTTGAAAGAGAAATAAGCCAGCATGGTGCATTATATGTTGGTAGTCCAGAAACAGTAGCACAAAAGATTATTAACACGGTAGAAACTCTAGGTCTTAATCGCTTTATGTTGCATACGCCGGTAGGTTCAATACCTCATGAAGATACACTTAAAACAATTAGGTTATTAGCAACACAAGTGAAACCTATTGTAGATAAATATTTTGAAGATAAATAAGGAGAGAAAGTACATGATTTTACGTTATTTAACAAATTTGAAATTAGCGAAAGAATTATTTGATTCAGCAAAACCTAAATTAAAAGGTGACCAAACAATGAAAGATACATTTGAAAATGTATTTGGTCTACCGGCAAATTCAGTACCTTTAGCTGGTGCTATTGAAGCATTAAGTGCATTATTTTTTGTATTAAGCTTTGCAAGTAAAAAATTATCTCGTTTAGGTTCATTATTTACTTTTGCAGTATTAGGTGTTGCAATTGTAAAACACTTTGAAGCTGGTCATGGTAAGCAAGGTGCTAAACATGCATTAGACTTAACAGGTTTAGCAGCATTAAGCTTTTTAGATACATTTAATGGTAAACAAAAATAATTTTGTGTTGAACGATATTCCAAAAATTTTGGAATATCGTTTTTTTATTTAAGTTTATTTTGGTGTTAGATCTTGTTTTAGCAATTTAACTGTTGAATTTTGATAACATAGTAGTATAAAATAAATATATTAATGATTGTTGAAATTATTATATTGTGAATTATGAAACCTAGAATTAACAACAAAGGAGTGATTACTATGGAGGAAAAAGTATTTAAATCACTTGATGAATTATTTTTGATAAACCAACAACTAAAAGGATTTTTCAAAGTTGTAAAAGCACATTTTAAACTAAATTTTGAAGAAATATATATTTTAAATATTCTTAACAACTGTCAAGGCCATGAAGTTACTGCAAAAGAAATAGCACAACAAACACATTTAAAACCTTATTATTTAACTAAAGCATTACAAAAATTAAAAGATTTAGGGTACTTAAATAAAAAAAGAAGTGACTTCGATGAACGCACAGTTATTGTATTTGTAAATGATCAAGAGAAAGCAAAGATAAGGCATACTATTGAAGAAGTTAAAAAATATTTTATATAGCTATATATTGAGAATACTTACTATCATTGGTTTCATTCGATGAAACGACCGTAGTAGGTATTCTTTTTTGTGATTATTCGCAAAATTCAGATAACACTATTTTATTCTATTTAATAAAAAATTGTTCTAATAATAGTTGATATACAAGGTAAAAATGATATAATGAGTTCGTTAATGAAAGCGTATACACAAAAGGAGTTATATCATGAATTTGATTTTAGGTGTCATTTTTTTAGCATTAGTATTATGTTTATTTACTTTATTTACGAGTAAGGCTCCACAAGGTGGAAAAGCTATGGGTGCGTTAGCAAATGCAGCAATAGCTTCGTTTTTAGTCGAAGCATTTCAAAAATATGTAGGTGGAGATTTATTGGGTGTAGATTTTTTAGGTACACTTGGTGAAACGGCAGGCGGATTAGGTGGACTTGCTGCAGCAGGCTTAGTAGCATTAGCAATGGGTGTAAGTCCTGTTTATGCCTTTGTGATAGCTTTAGCATGTGGAAATTTAGATTTATTACCTGGGTTTATCGCAGGTTATCTTATAAGCTTTGCTATGAAATGGATTGAAGGCAAAGCGCCAGCAGGTGTAGATTTAATTTTAGCAATAATCGTCATTGCGCCGTTAACACGTATTATTGCAATGGGTGTATCGCCATTAGTAGATGCAAGTTTAATGCAAATCGGTAATATTATTAAAGAATCTACTACATCGAGTCCTATTCTCATGGGTATTGTTCTTGGAGGTATCATTACAGTAGTAGCTACTGCACCACTAAGCTCTATGGCATTAACTGCATTATTAGGATTAACTGGCACACCAATGGCAATCGGTGCTTTAGCTGTCTTTGGATCATCATTTATGAATTTTGTGTTATTTAAACGCATGAAGTTTGGTGATCGTAAAACTACGATGTCAGTAGCTATAGAACCATTATCACAAGCTGATATTGTTACTGCCAATCCATTACCAGTTTATGCAACTAATTTTGTTGGTGGCGCTATTTCTGGCATTATCATCGCATTATTTGGTTTAGTCAATGATGCAACAGGAACGGCTACACCTATTGCGGGATTAATGGTAATGTTTGGCTTTAATAATCCGGTAACTGTTATCATTACTGCATCATTATGTGCTATTAGCAGTGCTACGTGTGGATGGTTAGGTTCTATGGTGTTTAAAAACTACCCTATAGTAACTAAAGATGAATTGCAGTCAGGCAACATTCCTAAAAAAGTAAAACAATATTATGCTCGAAAAAAATATTTTGCAGAAAGTTTAGCATAAAATAACACGCTTATTTCAATTAAAAATGAAATAAGCGTGTTTTATTGTGTATGTTAAATAGAGCTTTGAGTGCTTAAGTGGTTTGTAGAATTACTTTCAATTTTATGAAATACCTTTTCTAAAATAATAGCTAATATCCAATAAAATGCGGCTGCAATGGAATAGACTGTAATAAATTGATATCCTTCATTTGCGATAATCCGGCTTACTGCCATAATTTCAGTTACTTGAACTGCGAACGCTAAAGAAGTTCCTTTGATAAGCATAATAAATTGGTTTTCGATATTAGGTAAAGCATAATTAAAAGCTTGAGGTAAAACGATGCGCGTATAAATATGACGATTAGACAAACCTACTGTTTTTGCTGCTTCAATTTGTGAGTAGTCAACTGATAGCAAACCACTTTTCATCGTTTCACTAAGGTAAGCAATTGCGTGTAGAGAAAATGCAATTAAAGCAATCAACATCGGTGAAAACATATCGGGATTGATTTTCAAGCCGAGTGTAGCATTTAAGTATAATATCAAATTAGGTATGCCATAATATAAAATAAATAACTGTATTATGAGGGGCGTACTTCTAATAAATGAATTATAGACAATAATAAACTGTGAAAAAATGGGTGTTTTTCTAATCTGAATGATGGCAAATAACGTCCCTACACAGAGCCCTACAGTCATTGCTACTAAAGATATAATAATTGTATTTGGAAGACTTTTGAATATTTCCCAAATTGTTTGAAAGATAAAGGACAAAGTTTTACCTCCTATACTTGATAAGGTTTTTGAGTAGATTTATTCAGCCAAGCTAAGCTGCCTTGAATGATAAGCGAGATGATCCAATAAATAATTGAAATAACTATATAGACTTCTAGCATGCCCAAACCATAATTGTTACCAATAATTAATTTAACTTGTCCCATCATATCGATAATACCGATTGTAAAAGCCAATGAAGTATCTTTAACGAGTTCAATGATTTGAGTAGTTAAATTTGGAATGGCATTACGTAGGGCCTGAGGTACTATAACTGACAAGAAAATTCTTACAGGAGATAAACCTACTGTTAAGCCTGCTTCAATTTGGTCATAGTCTACAGATAAATAACCTGCTCTAAAAATTTCAGCTAAGTATGCGCCAGTGTGCATTGAAAACGCTAGAATTACAAAAAACAATCTACTAAAATGATTTATATCAATATTAATAATCATAAGTACTTGCGGTAAGGCAAAATACACTAGAAATAATTGTAATATTAACGGTGTGCTACGAATAAAAGAAATATATACACGCACGAGCGAAGATAAAAATTTTATGTGCTTAAGACGTATAGTACATAATATGAGACCTAATATAGCGGCAAAAATCAAAGCTAACACAATCATCAATAATGTGAGGGGCAATTTTTGTAATACTTGATTAAAGAGATTTAGCCATTGTTCTAGAGACATTATTGCACCTCCAAGTTATTTTTTTGTTCGTTAATATCTGTTAAATTGTCGAAAACATTAATATCAAAATATTTTCGAGATAATTGTTGTAATTTACCTTCTTTTTTTAATTCAATAGTTGCTTTATCGATATCATCATGCAAACGTTGTTGTTTTTTGTTATAAACGATATGTAAAGGTTCCTTTTTAACAATGCCACCTATTTTGACATCTGCATTTATTTCACTTTGTATGGCGTGGTATGTGTTCCAATTTAAAAACATAACGTCACGACGTTGGTTACTTACAGATTTTAAACTATCACCATTTGAAGGTTCTTGAATGGTGTTAATATCAATCTTCTGACTATGTTGTTTATTATATTGGCTTAGTATTGAATATAGTCCTCCACTTGGCGCCATAGGTGTTAATGTTTTGCCGGGTAAATCACTTAATTTTTGAATATCATTCGTATCTTTATGTACTGCTAACATCGGTAACGCATAACTATATGGAACATCTTGATATAGAAATTGTTTTTCGCGTTCAGGAGTTTTGAAAAACCAATTAATCCCCATATCAAATTTACCTGCTCCAATACCAACAAGGTTAGACTCTTCTTCTCCAACTTCGTAAGTGAATTTATATTGAGGTAATTTTTTTTCTAATAATTTGAGATAATCCATATCTAAACCAACAAATTCATTATGTTTATTCGTATATAAATAAGGTGGGTTCACTTCTGCTGAGAGTGCGACTTTTATTTCTTTTTTGTTATTATTGTCGGTGTCGTTATTACAAGAAGCCAATAGCAAGCAACTACATGCAATGGTAATGAAGAAAACAATGTGTTTTAACGTCATTTATATACACCTTCAACTTCTACTCTGTTTAAAAAGCGATTCAGTCGCTCAGAATGAGTGTGTTCTAATACTTCTTCTGGACTACCTCTATGTAAAATTTCTCCATTATCTATAAATAAAATTTGATCTGCTATTGCTTTAGCGAAGTTGATTTCATGAGTGACTAAAACCATCGTCATGCCTTCTTCAGCGATAGATTTAATAAGTGATAACACACTTTGAATTGATTCAGGGTCTAGTGCTGAAGTTGGTTCATCAAGTAATAATACATCTGGATTTAGCGCTAATGCACGTACAATGCCAACGCGTTGGCTTTGGCCACCTGAAAGTTGGATAGGATATTTATGTTTATGCTCTAACATATTCACTTTCTTTAAATATGAGAGTGCAATTTCTTCAGCCTTAGCCTTATCATAGTTTTGACCATAAATTAAACCTTCAGTGATATTTTCTAAAATTGTTTTGTTTTTAAATAAATTATAGTTTTGAAATACCATTGCCGATTTATTGCGTAATTGTTTAATGTCCTTTTTGGAATGTTGTTGGGTATTAAATTGGAAGTCGTCTATAGTAATAGTGCCACTCCATGGAGTGGCTAATAAATTAAGTGAACGTAGTAAAGTCGTTTTGCCTGAACCACTCGGTCCGATTATCGCTGTAACTTCTCCTTTACGCTGACTGAAACTGACATCGTTTAATACAGAATTTGAATTATATTTTAATTTTAAATTATTTACTGTAATCATGGTTATCCTCCTTAATTGCTTGATTTAAAATTATCATACTAATTCTTATCGGTAAAGTAAGATTTTGGGCTGTGAAAGGTTTCAATTGAGTAAATCGAGTGTTAAACTAGGAAAGAATGAAAGATAAGTAAATATGAGGTGATTATATTGAATCGTTCCGCATTAATACATACGGATATTCAACGGAAATGGATTGCAAAATTTGAGCAAGTTAAAGGGCAATTTAGAGAAAATGCCGAATACAATGATAAGAACTCAGACTTTCCATATAAAAATATACAATGGCTAGTAGATGAAGGATATACGCTCCTATCCTTACCTAAAGCATATGGTGGTGAAGGTGCCACAATTGAAGATATGGTGATTTTACAAAGTTACTTAGGGTCATTAGATGGTGCTACTGCATTATCCATAGGTTGGCATATAAGTGTTGTAGGTCAAATTTATGAACAACAACTATGGGCGCCAGCTATGTTGGATCAATTTGCACAGGAAATTAAAAATGGTGCATTAGTTAATAGAGCAGTTAGTGAAGCGGAAACTGGAAGTCCAACAAGAGGTGGTAGACCTAGCACGTATGTAACTAAAAATGAACATGGTTATCTCATTAATGGTGTAAAAACATTCACATCGATGAGTAAACGTTTATCCCATTTTATTGTGGGTGCATTTGATTCGGAATCACAGCAAGTAGGCTTTTATTTGGTTGATAAAACTATGCCAGGTGTAGAAATAGCTAATAATTGGAATATGGTAGGTATGCGTGCCACTGAAAGCCATGATTTAGTACTAACTGATGTACAAATTCCAACAGAAAATTTTGTAGAAACACGCGTTGGTAAACCAAGTTCTCCTAATGGTTGGATTTTACACATTCCAAGTACATACTTAGGTATAGCACAAGCTGCAAGAGATTATGCAGTTGATTTTTCCGCAACATATAGTCCAAATAGTGTCGATGGTACAATTGGTGATATTGCTACCGTACAACAAAATATCGGCAAAATGGAATCATTATTATTATCTGCACGACACTTTTTATGGAGTACGGCAAGTTTGTACAATAATCCAGAAAATAACAATATGTGGAACGAAACCTCTGCAAGTAAAGTATTGGTTATGAATCAAGGGTTAGAAGTTATAGATTTAGCAATGCGTATTGTTGGGGCTAAAAGTTTAGAAATGGAGCGCCCATTACAGCGTTATTATAGAGATATGCGTGCTGGTTTGCACAATCCTCCAATGGAAGATATGGCATATACTAATATAGCTAAATCAGTTTTAGGGAAAATTTAATAGCTTTTAAGCGTATTTAGTTATGATTGTTCCACACGGGCAGGCAGAATAAGTTTTATAATTTTGCGTGCGCTAGTATAAGTATAATAGCTTCGGTCAAGTTACTGTGAAAATAATTTTTCTGTTGCCTCTATTTAGGTATTGTAATTAAAAGCGTAAAATTTTATAATATATTGGAAGTGATAATCATTTTCAATGGAGGGTAAATTATGAAGAAATTATGGTTAGTATTAATAGCATTCGTACTTGTATTAGCAGCATGTGGGAATGGCTCCGACAGTAATTCAGATAAAAATAAAAAAGAAACGAAGTCATATACATTAGATAGTGGTAAAAAGGTGGAAATTCCTAAAAATCCTGAGCGTATTGCATCTGTGGCACCAACTTATGCACCAGGTTTGAAATATTTAGGTGCTAATTTAGTGGCTGTTAGTGATCAAGTAGAGCAAAGTGATGTTATTAAAGATAAATTTAAAGGAGTAGAAAAAGTCGGAGAAAATGATGTAGAAAAAGTTGCTAAAACAAAACCAGATCTCATCATTGCTTATTCTACAGATAAAAATATCAAAAAATATAAAAAAATAGCTCCAACAGTAGTTTTTGATTATGGCAAACACGATTATTTAGATCAACAACAAGAACTTGCTAAAATTGTCGGTAAAGAAAAAGAACAACAAAAATGGGAAAAAGAATGGAAAGCTAAAACGAAAAAAGATGGTGAGCAAATCCAAAATAAAATTGGAAAAGACTCAACTGTAACTATTTTCGATGAGTTTGATAAAAAACTATATACTTACGGTGAAAACTGGGGACGTGGTGGCGAAGTCCTTTATCAAGCGTTCGGCTTGAAAATGCCAGACAAAGTAAAATCGTTAACTGAAAAAGAAGGTTGGGCGGAAATTAAGCAAGAAAAAATGGCTGATTACGCTGGTGATTATATAGTTTCAACGAGTCAAGGAAAAGCAGAGCCAAGTTATCAATCGACTGACTTATGGAAAAACATTCCAGCAGTTAAAAATGATCAAGTCATAAAAATTAATGCTACGTCATATTGGTATAATGATCCATATACGTTAGAATTTATGCGTAAAGATTTAAAAGAAAAACTGTTAAATCAATAATTGTAGTTCTAATAATAGTGAACACGATGTTTAATAACTTAAAAACATACTGCTCAACGGTTCACCTATTAAAGTAGAACGAGCGTGGGACATAAAGCCCCATGCTCAAAATAAGAGGACCAATCCTTAATATGGATTGGTCCTCTTTAAATTTGACATTTATTATTAGTTAAAGATTTTTATTTTCCGGACTCGTATTTTCATTTTTATAGAAGTAAAAAACATTTGTAAACTTTTTATTTTTTGTAGTTAACATTTATGGTATAATTTTGCTCATATAAGGAGGAATGAGTATGTCAACGAAATATCTTGTTTATACTGCACTCATGACTGCTATAATTGCAGTAATGGGGGCGATCCCATCAATTCCTTTACCATTTATGCCTGTTCCAATTGTTTTACAAAATATTGGAATCTTTTTAGCTGGTATTATATTAGGGCGTAAATACGGTATGATTAGTGTATTGATTTTATTATTATTAGTTGCTACAGGGTTGCCGTTATTATCAGGCGGTAGAGGTGGTATAGGCGTATTTGTCGGACCATCTGCAGGTTTTTTATTTATGTATCCTGTCGTCACTTTTTTAATAGGATTACTGCGTGATTTGTATTTTGACAAAATAAATTTTGTCGTACTGTTAATAATTACTTTAGTAGTAGGTGTTTTACTATTAGATATTGTGGGAACTATGATTATGGGTCTTATTACTAATATTCCGGTAACGAAATCATTAACTTTAGCATTAGTGTTTATGCCAGGAGATATTATTAAAGCTATTTTAGCTAGTCTATTAGGTAATATTTTATTAAATCATAGTAGATTTAAACAATTATTGAAACAATAGTATATTTGGCGGGGAGAGAACATAGATGGAGCATATTTCAATGAAGGATATTTATCAAGGTGGACTAGTTTATAGTACAGATATGATGAAAACAATTTATTTAACACCGGAAGATAGTATCATTTTCGATGAAAATAAATGGATGTATCATCGCATGCCTTCATTACAACAATGGCTATCTGATATTGATACGCAATTACAAATGCATCATGTTCAAGGTTCGCATCATTTGTCGTTTACCTTTCCGGAAAATATAGATTTAAATGAACAGTTTAAAGCTGAAATAAACAACAGAGGTTTTGAATTAGGTTGTTTAGAAATGTATGCGATTGATTCCAACCAAGTTCAATATGCTGAACACCCTGATATTACCGTGAAATTTGTATCTCATTCAGAAGTGGAAGACTATCTGAAAGTGTATCAAGTTTTTGCAGAACCTTTTGGCGATACATACGTACAACATAGTAGCCAAATGATTCGTAACAATCATGATTTGGACCATGTAGATCGTGTTATTGCTTATTACAATAACAAACCAGTAGGTATTTTAGATTTGATTATCACTTCAAAATGTGTGGAAATTGACGGTTTTGGCGTCATCCCTGAATTTCAACGACGCGGCATTGGCACAATAATGCAAAGTTTTGTCGCAGATGTTGCTCAAAATAAAATAATAATCTTAGTTGCTGACGGTGAAGATACAGCCAAAGATATGTATGTTAAGCAGGGCTACAGCTATATTGGCTTTTGCCAGCAAGTGTTAAAAGAAGATGTATAATAAATATAAAAGCTATTGAATCTAANNTTAGATTCAATAGCTTTTATACGTTCTGGATGACTATAAATATTAAAATTACCATCTCTTATAAACCCAACAGCTGTAATATTTAAATCTTTCGCAAGTTGTACAGCTAATGTAGTTGGAGCAGATTTTGATAATATCACCCCTACACCTATTTTAGCTGCTTTAATTAATATTTCTGATGAAATACGGCCACTAAAAATAAGTACTTTATCTCGAATAGATATATGGTTATAAATACAGTAGCCATAAAGTTTATCAAGTGCATTATGACGCCCGATATCTTGTCTATGTTCAAAGAAGTTGTCACCATCGCTAATAGCAGCATTGTGCAAGCCGCCTGTTTGTTTAAATACAGTGCTGGCATTTTGTAAACCTTTCATCATTTCTAATACTTGGTGTGGAGAGATTGTAATATTGGACATGGAAGTTTTGGCGATGGCTGCATCATTCTTGAAATAAAATTCTCTACTTTTACCACAACATGAAGCAATCATTCGTTTAGTAGAATACTCGACGCGCTCACCTAAGTCTTTGGTAAGTTCAACGTGTGCAAACCCCTTACTATCGTCAATTTGTATTGATTTTAATTGATCTCTTTTTAGAATAACACCTTCAGATGCGAGAAATCCTACCACGAGCTCTGTTAAATTGTTAGGACTGCAAATAACAGTTGCAAACTCTTGACCATTAACCATAATTGTCAGCGGAAATTCAGTAACATAATGATCATGTGATTCTACTAACTCACCATTTTCATAGCGCACTATAGGTTGATTGTTTAACACATCTTTCGACATAGCTTTCACTCCTTATCCACCAATTATTTCTAGTTTAGCGTATCTAAAGTCTACTATCAAAACAATAACCTTGGAAAAAAATAGTAATGAACTATTATTGCAAGACATCGAGTAAATAGGTAAACTTATAGTAAACAAAGCGAGGTGTTTAAATTGGCAAGTATAAGAGATATTGCACGTGAAGCTGGTGTAAGTCCAGGTACAGTATCACGTGTTTTAAATGATGATAAAACTTTATCAGTGTCACCGAAGACACGTAATAGAATTTTAACGATTACTGAGCAATTAAAATATCATAAAGTAGAAAGAAAAAATAAACGGATACAAATAATTACATACGCTTCAAAGGAACGAGAAATGACAGACCCATACTATCGTGAAATCCGTTTGGCTATTGAAAAAGAAATAAAACGATTGAATCTTTCATTGAAACGAACATTACGAATTGATGGGACGAATAAATTAGAGAACATTTCACAAATCGAAAAAGCTGGAGCAATCATTGTTATCGGCAAGTTTTCGAGTGATACATTACAGACCTTGCATGGTTATAATAATAATATGGTAGTTATTAATAATCCAGAAACCCCTAAAAATATAGATGCCGTTTATAGTGATTTAGGGGATGCAATGTATCAATTATTAGAAAAAGTCAAAGCACAAAATGTGACGCAAGTAACTTATGTAGGTGGTGTTAAAACAAACCGTGATTTAACTGGGACACCTACATTTTGTAATAATGATCCAAGATATATGAGTTATCAACAGTGGTGTAGGCACCATGATATAACTGAAGATGCGTATATAGTTGGTTGGGATAAAGAACATGGTCAACAAGTAATAAAAGACTTAGTAAAACAATCCAACTTACCAGAAGTATTAATTGCGGGTAATGATATGTTAGCAATAGGTATGATGCAACAATTATTTGCTGAAAAAATTTCGGTACCTGAGCAAGTTCAACTTATTAGTTTCAACGATTTAGATATTTTGCAATATGTTAGTCCTAGTGTTAGTAGTGTACATATTGCTATTGATGAATTCGGTAGAAGTGCAGTGAAGATGGCTGAAGAACGTATTCATAATATACGTAGTGTAGCGCATCATATTGTAGTAGAAGCGCAATTAATTGAGCGGGAAACGTTTCATGCTTAAAAGTCATTTAATTGACAAAGTGTAGAGTAAACAAGTAAACTTTATTTATGTTTACTAAGTAGCTATATATAAAGGGGTGTGAAAGATGTTACAACAATTAAACTCTGATTTTGAGACACAATTCCAAACGCAGCCAACAGTTAATGCATTTGCGCCAGGGCGAATTAATTTAATTGGCGAACATACTGATTATAATGGTGGTTATGTTTTTCCTGCTGCTATTGAATTAGGAACATATGGGATGGCGTCGTTACGCACAGATCAAACTATACAATTATATTCAAAGAATTTTCCAGAACAAGGTATTGTTAAAGTTAATTTGAATCAGTTAGATTTTGATGCATCACATGATTGGGCGAATTATCCCAAAGGAGTTATTAAATATTTAAAAGAACAATATCCAGAGATTAATCGTGGATTTAATTTGATTTTTGAAGGCACTATTCCTAATGGTGCGAGCTTATCATCATCTGCATCAATCGAATTAGTGACAGGTTGGATGATTAATGCATTATTTGAACTCGAACTAGATAAATTGGCACTTATTAAGATAGGCCAACAAGTTGAAAATAACTACATGGGTGTAAATTCCGGTATCATGGATCAATTTATTATTGGTTTAGGTAAAGAAGAGCATGCTATTTTGTTAGATACGCCAACTTTAGACTATACATACGTACCGGCAAGGTTTGGGAATTATGTAATTTCCATTATGAATACGAATAAACGTCGTTCTTTAACGGAATCTAAATATAACGAACGTCGGGCGCAATGTGAGGAAGCACTGTCTGATTTGCAGCAACAATTAAATATTACCCAACTATGTGATATTGATTTGAAGACCTTTGATCAATATAGTCATTTAATTAAGGATGATATTAATATTAAAAGGGCACGCCATGCTATAGCTGAAAATGAGCGAACGAAATTAGCACATGCAGCTTTAACAGAGAATGACTTACATCGTTTTGGACAATTGTTAAACGCATCACATCAATCATTGAAAAGTGATTATGAAGTTACTGGTATAGAATTAGATACTTTAGCCGAAACTGCACAGCAAGTAGATGGTGTACTTGGAGCACGAATGACAGGGGCTGGTTTTGCAGGGTGTGCAATTGCTTTAGTGCATAAAGATAGCATTAAGCAATTAGAGCAAGAAGTATCTACCATATATCAAGAAAAAATTGGCTATGCGCCAGCTTTTTATCATGTTCGAATTAGCGATGGTATGAAATTAATTACACATAACTCATAAGACGAATTAGGAGAAAGGATGTTTATATGTCTGTATTAGTATTAGGTGGCGCAGGTTATATTGGAAGCCATGCAGTCTATCAATTAATTGAACAAGGATATGATGTAGCTGTTGTAGATAATTTACAAACAGGACATCGTCAAGCCGTACATACGGCGGCGCGTTTTTATGAAGGAGATGTACGAGACAAAGAATTTCTCACTGAAGTTTTTACACATGAAGATGTAGAGGGAGTCTTTCATTTCTGTGCATACTCGTTAGTAGGGGAATCGGTAGAGAAACCTTTGGCGTATTTCAATAATAATGTACAAGGATTACAAAGTGTATTAGAAGTAATGTATACATTTAATGTTAAACATATTGTGTTTTCTTCGACTGCTGCTGTCTACGGTGAACCTGACACTATTCCAATTAATGAAACAGATACTACTAATCCAACGAGTCCTTATGGTGAAAGTAAATTAGTGATGGAGAAAATGATGCGTTGGTGTCATGAAGCATATGGCGTTAATTTTGCAGCTTTACGTTATTTCAATGTAGCGGGTGCACATCCGGATGGAGTCATTGGTGAAGATCATAGACCTGAAACACATTTAATTCCAATTGTGTTGGAAGTGGCATTAGGACAACGAGAGCAATTAACAGTCTTTGGTGATGATTATAATACAGCTGATGGTTCATGCATTAGAGATTACCTGCACGTAGTCGATTTAATTGATGCACATATTTTAGCTTTTGATTATTTAAAAAATGGAGGCGCCTCTGGTGCATTTAATTTAGGTAGTAGCAATGGTTATTCAGTATTTGAAATCTTAGAAGCGGCTAGAGCAGTAACAGGCCACTCCATAAATGCGAGTGTAGGCAAGAGACGTGCTGGGGATCCTAGTGTATTAATTGCTGCAAGTGACAAAGCAAAGAATCAACTAGGATGGCAACCGCGCTTTGATGATATTAATGAAATCATTCGTCATGCATGGGAATGGCATCAACATCATCCTCATGGCTATGATAAAGAGGAGGTTTAACATGTTATTAAGCCAACATTTAGTTAAACGATTCATTGATGAAGCGGTACAACATGGAGATTATGAATATGAAGATGCTTACTACATTCAAAATCAATTATTGACTTATTTAAATGCAGAAGGTGTTACAACGACTGAAGAAGAAAGTAATTATGGACAGCTCGATGCTAATGAAATTACACAACTATGGATAACACAAGCCATCGACAATGAATTGCTAGAAGATAGTTTATATCGTAAAGAAATAACTGAAGCTAATATTTTAGATTTAATCACTCCGAAACCTTCACAAATAAATAAAATTTTTTGGGAAAAATATCAAAATGACCACAGTGCAGCGACGGATTATTTTTATGACATATCGAAACGTAACCATTATGTAAAAGAAGATGCAATTGCGAAAAATATTAATTATACGGTGCCAACTGAATATGGCGAACTAGAAATAACAATCAATTTATCAAAGCCAGAAAAAGATGCAAAACAAATCGCACGCGAGAAAGCTCAAAAAACTACTAACTATCCAAAATGTGCGTTATGTATGGAAAATGAAGGTTTTGAAGGTAGTGTGACTCAAGCAGCACGTCGCAATCATCGAATAATTAGATTGCAACTTGGTCAACATCGCTGGGGATTTCAATATTCACCGTACGCATACTTTAAAGAGCATAGTATAGTCTTGTCAGAACGTCATGAACCAATGAATATCAATAGAGAAACTTTTGTTAATTTATTAGATTTTATTGATCAATTTCCACATTATTTTATAGGTTCTAATGCGGATATTCCTATCGTTGGAGGATCTATTTTATCGCATAATCATTATCAAGCAGGTCGTTACACTTTTCCGATGGATTTAGCTGCACAACAAGAAGCTTTTCAGTTAACACCTTACCCAGCTGTTACAAGTTATACATTGCAATGGCCAATGAGTGTTATTAGATTAAAATCAAAGGATAAAGCTGAATTAATTGAAGCGGCTACATATGTGATGGAACAATGGAATAGCTATTCAGACATTCAAGCGGATATTAAAGTAGTAAGTGAAGATGGCCAACGTCATCACACAGTTACACCAATCGCACGTTATCGTGCACAGCAATATGAAGTGGACATCGTGTTGCGAGATAACCAGACCTCTGAGCAATATCCTGAAGGTATTTATCACCCACACCGAGATGTACAACATATTAAACAAGAGAATATAGGTTTAATTGAAGTTATGGGTACTGCTATTTTACCTGGACGTCTAAAAAAAGAACTACAAGATGTAAAGCGTTATTTGCTAGGTGATTATGCTATAGATATAGGATCGCACAAAACATGGGCAGACCAAATGCTTAAGCAATATAATTTCACAAACTCTAACGTGGATAGCATTGTTGAACAAGAAGTTGGTAAAAAATTTACACGTGTATTAGAAGATGCAGGTGTATTTAAACAAACTGATGAAGGAAAACAAGCCTTTCATAGATTTACATCAAAACTATAATAAACAACTAGAGATTTATGTTCAACGACTATTAACTTCAACGAAAGAGTGGTGTAGGAATCAAATTAAAAATTTGAATCCTACACCACTCTCTTTAATTTGAATATTAATACGGTTATAATTAATTTGTGGAAGGGGTAATATACATGAAAAGACTAATTACATTTTTACTAATTGCCATAATTATTTTAGCAGGTTGTGGCCAATCAACAGAGAAAAAGTCGAACAAAAGTTCAACACAAAAAGACACGCTAAATATTTCAGCAGCAGCTAGTTTAACTGATGTTACAAAAGAATTAGAACAAGCCTTTAACAAACAACATGACAAGGTAGCTATCAATTTTAATTACGGTGGTTCTGGGTCCTTAAGACAACAAATTGAAAAGGGAGCACCTAGCGATGTTTTTATGTCAGCTAACATCAAAGATGTTAAAATATTAGCGGATAAAGACAAAGCGCATAATACATATAATTACGCTCAAAACGAACTGGTTTTAATTGGTAATAGTAAAACGGATAAACAAGATTTATCACAACTTCAAAACGATGAGAAGGTAGCTATTGGTGAGCCTAATTCTGTGCCAGCTGGAAAATATGCACAGCAATTTTTAAAAGACCAAAACTTATATGACAATGTGAAACCGCATCTAGTTTATGCTAAAGATGTACGTCAAGTTCTTAATTATGTAACTAAAGGTAACGCACAATTTGGTTATGTTTATCAAACCGATTTAGCACAGCATAAAAAGAATGGCCAAACTGATGTTAAAGAACTTGGAAAAGCAACTTTAAAAACACCAATTACGTATCAAGCTGCGACAGTGTCTAATAAAAAAGAAGCAAAAGCATGGATGAAATTTTTAAAAACCAAAGAAGCGAAAGAGATTTTAGAAAAGTATGACTTTAAAGTTTAACTATAGGAGGTAATTGAAGTGCCAGATATTACACCATTTTGGATTTCGCTAAATGTTGCTATCACTAGTACTATAATTGTTACTATACTTGGTATTATCATCGCAAAATGGTTATATCAGCAAAAAGGTTGGTTTTCTAGAATAATGGAAAGTTTGATTATTTTACCAATCGTTTTACCTCCTACTGTGTTGGGATTTATTTTATTAATTATTTTTTCACCAAACAATTATATCGGTGGTTTTATAACTAATGTATTACATATACCTGTTATTTTTACGCTGACAGGCGCAGTTATTGCATCTGTTATTGTCAGTTTTCCATTAATGTATCAACATACAGTACAAGGGTTTCGTAGCATAGATAAAAAAATGTTGAATACCGCTAGAACTATGGGTGCTAGCGAAGGGAGAATTTTCTTTCGCCTCATTTTACCGTTAGCGAAAAGACCTATAATTTCCGGTATTATGATGAGCTTTGCTCGTGCAATTGGTGAATTTGGAGCGACGTTAATGGTTGCCGGTTATATACCGAATAAAACCAATACGTTACCTTTAGAAATCTACTTTTTAGTAGAACAAGGCAAAGAAAATCAAGCGTGGTTATGGGTACTTGTGCTTATTGCATTTGCAGTCTCAGTTATTGGAGCATTGAATTTAATGAATAGGTCACGTTATTTGGAGGGGGATTAATGTTACATATTGCTTTATCACATCAGTTACAACTAAACAAAATTCAAATTCAAATTAATGATGACGAACCTAAAATTTATGCTATACAAGGGCCATCAGGTATTGGTAAAACTACTATTCTTAACATTATAGCAGGACTAACTCAACCAGATTCAGCATTTATTAAAATCGGCAATAAAACTTTGACGGATACTAAAGTTGAACAGCAAGTGAAAATTCAAAAACGTAATATTGGCTATTTGTTTCAAGATTATCAATTATTTCCACATATGACGGTATTGCAAAATCTCACTTTTATGACTCCAATGTCACAACATATTACGCAGTTAATGCAGAAGTTAAATATTTCTGATTTAGTAAAACAATACCCCGCAACTTTATCTGGTGGTGAGGCGCAAAGGGTGGCATTAGCTAGAGCCCTGAGCACTAAACCTGACTTGATTTTATTGGATGAGCCGTTTTCTAGCCTTGATGACTTAACTAAAGAAAATAGTATGTCTATGGTAAGAACAATATTTGAATTATGGCAAATACCTATGATTTTTGTTACCCATTCAAATTTTGAAGCACAACAATTAGCAGATGAGATTATAACAATAGAAGGGGAAAAAGAGTAGCATATAAGGGTGTTACTCTTAGACTGTCGACAAGTATTGACTTTGTCGGCAGTTTTTTTGCACGCTTTCCGTGGACACTGTCTCAGCTTGTAATCTTCGACGCGTGCTATTTCCACAGGAATCAGGTCAAAGCAATGCCAATATTATGTTGCATAAATTAATTGTCAATTGAGATAAATATGAAATAAATCTATGATTTGTTTGAAACTATTGTTACAGGTGACTACAAGTTCTATAATGAAGTTAACGATAAAAAAAGGGGAATTAAGGTGACTAATGGACGTTATTCTAGGCAAATATTATTTCATAACATAGGTCAGCAAGGTCAAACATTGATTGCTAAAGCACATATCTTAATTATAGGTATGGGTGCATTGGGTACACATGTAGCTGAAGGGCTAGTGCGCGCAGGTATAGGTGAAATAACTATTATCGATCGTGATTATATTGAGTATAGTAACTTGCAAAGACAAACATTATTTACTGAACAAGATGCGCTTGAAGCGCTACCTAAAGCAATAGCTGCCGAACAAGCATTAAAACAAATAAGCAGTGATGTCGATATTCACGCATATGTAGAACATGTGACACCTGCAACGTTAGAACAATATGGGCACAATATAACATTAATTATTGATGCTACAGATAATTTTGATACTAGACGTTTAATTAATGATTTTGCATATAAGCAGCGTATTCCGTGGATATATGGTGGCGTAGTTCAAAGTACTTATGTCGAAGCTGTTTTTAATCCCGGTAAGACACCGTGTTTTAATTGCTTGTTACCACAATTACCTGCCATTAATATGACGTGTGATACTGTAGGTGTGATTCAACCTGCAGTTACCATGACGACGAGTCTGCAAATTAAAGATGCACTCAAGTTAATCGTAGGTGCTGAAGTTGACACTAAATATACTTATGGGGACGTGTGGTCAGGAGAACATCATGCCTTTGGTTTTAGCAAAATGCATCGGAAAGATTGTGACACATGTGGCGACCACCCTCAATTTACCGAGTTAACACAAGCGAATAAACAATACGCAACGCTATGTGGAAGAGATACTGTACAGTTTGATAATCCAACTATTTCCCAGGAAATGTTGCATCAATTTTTAATAGCTAAAGCAATTCCATTTAAATCTAATAATTATATGATAATGTTTCAATATGAAGGACATCGTATTATAAGTTTTCAAAATGGTAGATTGCTCATTCATGGTATGACCAAGCCAGCACAAGCCGCCACTTTAGTGAATAAATTATTTGGTTAAAAGGGGGAATAATAGTGCATACGAATGTGAAGTTGAATAGGCCAATTAATTGTGCCGTATTAACAGTTTCAGATACGAGAGATAAAACTACAGATAAGGGTGGGCAATTAATACAAGAATTACTTACTGAGATGTCAGATGAAGTAGTGATTCAGCAGTACGAAATTGTCAAAGATGATTTAGTGTCGATTCAGCAAGTAATTGAAACATGGAAAAGTTTAGCAATAGATGTGATTATTACCACTGGAGGTACGGGAATAGCTCCAAGAGATGTAACGATTGAAGCCGTGAAACCGATGTTGACCAAAGAAATAGAAGGCTTTGGTGAACTATTTAGATATTTAAGTTATACCGAGGATGTTGGTACCCGTGCGTTGTTGTCAAGAGCGTTGGGTGGAACGATGAACCAACAATTAATCTTTTGCCTACCCGGTTCTACAGGTGCAATCCGATTAGCCATAACCAAATTAATCCGTGTCGAATTGACACATTTAGTACATGAGATGACTAAAAAAAATTAAACGCATATCATTTCGTATATGCGTTTAATCGTATTCAATGCTATTCCAAGTCGTTGGTATTACCATTACGTTGATAGTCTCCGGACTTACCTCCAGATTTTGCTTCCAAATACGTGTTACCAATGATCATACCTTTATCTAGTGCTTTCGTCATATCATAAATAGTTAATGCAACTACAGATGCAGCGGTTAAAGCTTCCATTTCTACGCCAGTTTTACCGGTAGTAGAAACTGTTACTTCAATATTAAGTGTATATTCCGAATCAGTTGTATGCCAACGGTAATTAACATCGATACCTGTTAAAGGTAATGGGTGACACATAGGAATTATTGTAGCAGTATTTTTAGCAGCCATAATGCCTGCAATTTGAGCTGTATTAAGTACATTACCTTTGTGATTCGTATGCTCGATAATTTGCTGGTAAATATTAGCGTTTACGGTAATACTTGAGTGTGCAGTTGCTGAACGTTTTGTAATATCTTTAGTGGAAACATCTACCATTTTAGCGTTACCTTGTTCGTTTATATGTGTAAAATCAGACATAATTTACCTCCTCAACATGACATATTATAACATGAATTATATTTTGAAAGGAGCAATACAATGACTGTAGAAAAGAGAACGCCCATACCAGTTAAAGATGCAATTGAGCGTGTTGTAAAAGAAAGCTTTGTTATGCCTACTACTACAGTAGCATTAGATGAAAGTTTAGGTTACATTTTAGCGCAAGATATTATTGCAACTTATGACATCCCAAGATTTAATAAATCGCCATATGATGGATTTGCTATTAGAAGTGTTGACTCACAAAATGCGAGTGGAGAACATAGAAAAACATTTAGGGTGATTGATCATATCGGAGCAGGGTCGGTATCAGACAAAACATTAGCACAAGGTGAAGCTATAAGAATTATGACTGGTGCAGCTATTCCAGAAGGTGCAGATGCAGTAGTGATGTTAGAACAAACAATAGAAGATGACGACTCATTTTCTATTAGAAAACCTTTTGAACATCATGAAAATGTGTCATTACAAGGTGAAGAAACACAAGAAAATGATGTCGTTTTACAGGTAGGACAACATATTAATGCAGGTGCTATCGCAGTATTAGCTACATATGGCTATACTGAAGTTCCAGTTTATCGAAAACCAAGCGTAGCAATTATTGCTACTGGCAGTGAACTGTTAGATGTTGCTGACCCATTGGAACCTGGAAAAATAAGAAACTCTAATGGTCCAATGATTAATGCACTCATTACTAAACACAAGCTCACGAGTAAAGTGTATAAAATACAACATGATGATTTAGAGAGTAGTATTGCAGTGGTTAAACAAGCTACAGAAGAACATGATATTGTAATTACAACAGGTGGTGTTTCAGTTGGCGACTTCGACTACTTGCCTGCTATTTACGAGGCATTACAAGCAAACGTGTTGTTTAACAAAGTAGCGATGCGTCCCGGTAGTGTGACTACAGTTGCAGTAACAAAGGACACTTATTTATTTGGTCTATCCGGTAACCCATCAGCCTGCTTTACTGGTTTTGAATTATTTGTCAAACCAGCTGTATATGCCATGATGGGGGCAAATGCAATCTATCCTCAAATTGTACAAGCTACATTAATGGAAGCCTTTGCAAAGCCTAATCCTTTTAGTCGCTTTATCCGTGCCACAACAACGTTTAACGGCAAAGAAATGACCGTAGTACCTTCAGGCTTCAATAAATCAGGTGCCGTCATTGCTATTGCACATAGTAATGCGATGATTATGTTACCAGGCGGAACACGAGGGTATCAAAAAGGTTATACGGTTGATGTCATATTAACTGATTCTACAGCATTTGAAACGGAATTATTGTTATGATTTTGCAAATTGTAGGATATAAAAATTCAGGTAAGACGACATTAATGGAACATACAGTTGCATTGTTGAAAGCACACAATTTGCGTGTTGTGACAATAAAAAATCACGGTCACATAGACGATGAAATCACTTTACAACATAGTAACGTGGATCATATGAAACATTTTAATGCCGGAGCTGATCAAGCTATTGTGCAAGGTAATTATGTTCAACAATCCGTTACACGCCAACCAAAGCAGAACCTTTCAACACTGATTGACTCATCTGTTACAATAGACTGTGATATTACATTGGTAGAAGGTTTTAAACATGAAGATTTTGATAAGGTTGTTATTTATCGAGATCAAGAAGCATTGACTGAACTATTAACGTTGACCAATGTTCAATATAGTTTAACATTGAATGATCAGGAAGCTTTAAACGATTATAATTTATGGTTACGGTCATTTATTACAGCTAAAGGGTTGATAACATGAAGCAGTTTGAAGTAATTGAGCAACCAATCGAACCAGAACAATATAGAGAATTTGTAGTCGATGCGCATAAAGGTGCTGTCGTAGTATTTACAGGACATGTCCGAGAGTGGACTAAAGGTGTGAAGACTCAATATCTAGAATACGAAGCATATATACCAATGGCAGAAAAAAAGTTAGCTCAAATAGGTGATGAAATTTCAAAAGAGTGGCCTGGTACGACTATAGCAATTGTACATAGAATTGGGCCATTGAATATTTCAGATATTGCAGTATTAATTAGTGTGGCTGCACCACATCGAAAAGCTGCATATCAAGCGAATGAGTACGCAATTGAGCGTATTAAAGAGATTGTACCTATTTGGAAAAAAGAAATTTGGGAAGACGGTGCACAATGGCAAGGTCATCAACGTGGTTATTATGATGATGCAGTTGAAAGGAGATAACTATGCAAATTCTGTATTTTGCCGAATTAAAAGAAATTTTGAAGAAAAATACTGAAATTATAGAAATAAATGATAGTATATCAGTTAAACAATTAAAAGAGACAATCAATGCTAAATATCCTGAAGTGTCAGAAAAAACGTATCAAATAGCTGTTAATGAAGAGTTCGTCCAAGACAATGATACGGTGAAAAATATGGATATTGTAGCATTGATTCCACCAGTTAGCGGAGGTTAATAGAGAAATGAAAGCAATTATCCTTGCCGGAGGCCAATCAGAACGTTTCGGCGATCAAAAAGCATTTGCACAAATACAAGGGCAATATTTTTATCAACGCATTATTGAAGTACTCAATGCTACTAATATGTTTAATCAAATTATTATTAGCACCAATGAACAATTAGAGAAAAAATTTGAACATTTAGATGTACTTGTCGACAATCCACTACATCGTGATAAAGGCCCTTTGGCAGGAATCTATACAGTTATGGAGCATTATAAAGAAGAAGAACTGTTTTTTGTAATTTCCGTAGACACACCTATGATAACGCAAAAAGCTATTAGTAACCTTTATCAATTTATGGTGGAACATTTAATTGAAGATCAATTAGATATAGCAGGTTTTATAGCAGATGAGCGACCGATACCAACAATTGCATTCTATAGTCCTAATACATTTAAAGTTATCGAGCGTGCTTTAAATTCCGGTGATTATAGTTTGAAAAATGTGTACACACGAGTGGCACATGATTGGTTAGATGTGAAAAAGATAAATGCACCTGACTATTGGTATAAAAATATTAACTACCAACAAGATTTAGCCTCTTTAGAGCAAACATTAAAGCAGTAAGGGGGGCTTTAAGATGAGCGAACAAATAACGGATAAATTAGGAAGACCAATTCGTGATTTGAGATTATCAGTAACTGATAGATGTAATTTTCGCTGTGACTACTGTATGCCAAAGGAAATATTTGGTGATGATTTTGTATTCTTACCGAAAGATGAATTGCTAACTTTTGATGAAATGACGCGAATAGCTAAGCTTTACACTGACTTAGGTGTGAAAAAGATACGTATAACTGGTGGCGAACCCTTATTACGCCGTGATTTATATAAATTGATTGAGCAGTTATCGCAAATTGAAGCGATAGAAGATATAGGCTTAACAACAAATGGATTGCTGTTAAAAAAACATGGTCAAAATTTATATAATGCGGGCTTACGTCGTATCAATGTCAGTTTAGATGCAATAGATGATGAGGTGTTCCAAGCGATTAACAATCGTAATATTAAAGCTTCAACCATCTTATCGCAAATTAACTATGCCATTGCAATTGGTTTTAAAGTTAAAGTTAATGTAGTTATTCAAAAGGGAGTCAATGATGATCAAATATTACCAATGATACAATATTTTAAAGACAAAAAAATCGAAATTCGGTTTATTGAGTTTATGGATGTTGGTAATGATAATGGTTGGGACTTTAGTAAGGTGGTTACAAAAGATGAGATGCTTAGCACAATCGAAGAAGCTTATGATATTACACCTGTTACACCGAAATACTACGGAGAAGTAGCTAAATATTATCGTCATAATGATAACGGTGCACAGATTGGATTGATCACAAGTGTATCACAATCTTTTTGTTCGACATGTACGCGTGCACGCTTGTCATCTGATGGCAAGTTTTATGGCTGTTTATTTAGTGCTGTTGATGGCTTTGATTTGAAAAACTTTATGCGAAATGGTGCCACAGATAGTGAGTTGAAAGCTAAGTTTAAAGCATTATGGGGTGTAAGAGACGATCGTTATTCTGATGAACGTACAGAACAAACTGTAGCTAACCGTAAACGCCAAAAAATTAATATGAACTATATAGGTGGTTAATATTACTTAACTTAAATTTGTAATAACTATCTATTATAATAATTAGCTATTCCCTTTAAAGTTTCGACTTTAAAGGGAATTTTTTATGCAAACAGATGAAATGCGTTTATTTTTTTCGCGGCAATTAAAGCTAAAGTTATTTTTATTAACGTACTACATTATTATCTTAGGTAATGTTCAAATAGTTGAATTTAAAAAATTACTATAATAAAAATTGTAACTTTATCAATGCTTAAGAAGTGAAATACATAATATTAATTTAAATAACATTGCAAAACACCTAGTTAAAACTAAAAACTAAAAATTATAGATTTAAAGATGGAACTGTTATATAATATTTTAAAAGCATATTACTATAAATAAAGCCATTTTAAATTTAAAAACAACTAGAAAATTACTGGAGGCTGGTCTTAATATGGAAAATAAAGTTCAACAATTTATCGCATCTGAAAAGGCTTTAAGTCAATTAAAGCACTGGCTTAAAACGACGCAAGGTTTATCAATGGAAGAATTCGTAGTATTATACAAAGTGTTTGAAGCAGAAAAAATTAGCGGCAAGGTATTGCGTGATACATTGCATTTTGAGATGTTATGGGATACAAGTAAAATTGATGTCATTATTCGTAAGATTTATAAAAAAGAACTTATTTCTAAAGTACGTTCAGAGTCAGATGAACGCCAAGTCTTTTATTATTTTGATGATAAACAATTAACATTGTTACAAGATATAACGTCAGCGATTGAAACGACACAATTAGTGAAATAACAATTTTATCTTGTTTAGTTAGAGTGTAATACCTACATAAAAAACAGATTATAAAAGCAGGTCAATGCGCATAGGCATTGACCTGCTTTTATTTTTATATTAGAGCTGACTGCGTTTGACTTTCCGTCCGTGAACAAAGAAATAGAGGAAGGTCGTAAATATGATCATAATAGCCATTATGCCATACAATTGACCATATGAAAGTGTAGATGTAATAAATCCTAATACATATGGTCCAAAACCAAGACCTAAATCTAAACCTATAAAATAAGTAGATGTGGCGATACCATATTTTGCAGGTGGTGATACTTTGATGGCAATTGCCTGCATACTCGATGATATATTACCGTAACCTGCTCCAAGTAATAACCCGGCAACTATAAGCATCCAACCAGTATCAGTTATACTTAAGACAAAGTAAGTTAGTATTAAGAATATAAATGCGGGATATACCACCACATTTTCATTTTTATCATCCATTAAGCGACCAGCTACTGGTCGTGTAATTAATGACGCAATAGCATAGAATATAAAGAAATAGCTTGATAACGTTACTAAATTAATCTCTTCAGCAAAAAATTGTAAGAACGTTAAAATTGAAGAGTAACTCAAGCCTGCAATCATCATAATAATAGCAACCGGTATAGCTTCTTTTGCTATATAATTATTAATGTCAAAGGCTTTTTTGGGAGTTGTTGATGGTGTTTTCGCAGGTTGTGTAATGTCAAATTGAATATTAATGAAGAAAGATATTAACAAACTAACGATGCCACACAATAAGCAAATAGTGAATAAGAAGCTAATAGGGAAAGCACCAATTAATAATAAACCAAAAAATGGCCCAATTGCGGCACCGATTACTAAACTTAATGAAAATAAACTGATACCTTCACTTTTACGTTCAGCTGGTGTTACATAAGCTGCAATAGTTCCTGTTGCTGTAGTTGTTACTCCGGTAGCAATACCATTAAGAATTCTAGTAATCATTAGAATAGTAATAGAACCTTCAATAAAATAAAATAATTGCGTTATAATTAACAAGATTAAACCAATTAATAAAATGCGTTTTGGTCCTATTTTATTAACATACTTCCCTGTAGCAAATCGACCAATTAATGAACCAATAATAAAAAGGCCAGAAACAAGTCCAGCCACGCTATCAGAAACATTGTAAGTTGATTTAGTATAACTAGCAATTATAACTATTAATAGATACATACATAAATAGACTAAAAAATTAGTTAGAAAATTAATATTAAAACTTTTCGTCCATATGGGCGATTTTAGTGTTGATTGAGCCACACATTATTCCTCCTCAAGTGTTGATAATTGTGAATGAATTGCTGTGACAGTTTTGATAGTTGTTGCTAAATCATCTGCTGTTAATCCTGTGTCTGCAACGATTTGTTCTTGCACAGATTCAATCTGGTTATTGATTTCGTCATATAGGGATTGACCTTGAAGTGATAAAGTCAAAATACGTTCTCTTTTGTCTTTACCTTGTGTTACAGATAACAAATTTTTTTCTGATAGTACTTTTAGTATTTTACGCGTTGTTGGTTTTTCAATTGCACGTCTCTTTGAAATTTGAACGAGTGTCGTCGGTGCATTGAGGCCAATATCTTTTAACACTAACCATTGGGCTGGATATAAATCATATCGCTCAAATATTGGTTGGAATAGTTTGACATAAGGTCTATATACAGCGGTTAAACTATTGAATAAATTTTTGGTATCCATAACAAACTCCTTCAAGAAATAGTTAGCTTTGCTAACCTTATTTTGTGACAAACCCCATTGTAAGGTAAATAGCAATATAAATCAATAGCTGTGTAATATATTTTGAGAATAGATAACTATAGTAAGTTATTACTTTTGTTTTTAACGGTAAAGTCAGCGTTGATTTGTTATGATTAAGGTGAATAAAGCAATAGGGGGAATTAAGTTGAATCTAAAATTAGATCACATGATTCATTATATAAATCAGCTTCAAACATTTAAATATCCGGGAGAATTACTGCGTATTTATGATGGGGGAAAACATGAAAAATTGGGAACTTTTAATCGCTTAGTGTACTTGGATAATGCGTATATTGAGTTATTGGATGTTTATAATGCTGAAATATTACGGAAAATTACTAAGTCAGAAGAAGGTAGAGTATCGTTTCCATCTAAAATAATTCAAGATAACTTTGCTCAAGGTTTAAAAACAGTGGCGTTTCAAACAGATGATTTAGATTTAGTAAAACAGCAATTAATTGCCAAAGATGTAGATGTTGTCGGACCTGTCAATATGCATCGTGTAGATGAAAAGGGGAATAAAATACATTGGCGCTTGTTGTACATAGCCGATCCAGATTATCGAGTAAAACCGCCATTTTTCATACAATGGGAGGAACCACTTGCTGTTAGAAATAAAAAGTTGGCCCCATTTCAGCAACAAGAATTCACTGTAAAGCAAATACGTATCGATAGTACTGAACGCGCAGTGACTGTTCAAAAATGGCAAACTTGGTTCGATATGGAAATTATTGATGATACAGAAACCTACACATCATTAAAATTACCCAATGACACTATAGTGTATGAAATATATGATGGTGAGGTTTCTAAGTACCATACTGTAATTTTAAAGGATGAAAAGGCTACTTCATCATACTCGCTTATTATTAGAGGGATCAGATATCGATTTGATGCAGATTAATAAATATATTCATATGCAGTATGTGCGATATAGATAATGTGTATTAGAGAAAAAATTAATGTTATAATTGATAAGTAGGTTGCAACCTTATTGCTTCTTAATAACAAAAAGAATGTTGACAATACTAACGTCAACGCAACAAGTAAAATACGTAAACTTAAATTATCAATTGATAACGTTTGTGATGCGGATTGTATAAATACAAACAAATTGGCAACTAATAATAACAGAATAATTATAATACGCATAACAAATACCTCATTTTAAGTGTTTCTTTAATTATAACAAAATTGAAGCTACAACGTGAAAGAAAGCGGCAAGCATTGTATAATTAAATCATCGTATAGACAAAGGAGAAAAAGAATAATATGGAAAAGATGAATATCACAAATCAAGACCATGATGCTTTTGTTAAAAATCATCCTAATGGTGATTTGCTCCAATTAACAAAATGGGCTGAAACGAAACAACTAACAGGTTGGTATTCTAAACGTATCGCTGTTGGAGAAAATGGCGAAGTTAAAGGAGTTGGCCAGCTGTTATTTAAAAAAGTACCGAAACTACCTTTCACACTATGTTATGTTTCTCGTGGTTTTGTCACAGATTATAATGATAAATTAGCACTTGAAGCGTTGTTAGAATATGCTATTCAAGTTGCCAAACAAGAAAAGGCCTATGCGATTAAAATTGATCCAGATGTTGAAGTGGAGAATGGCACAACAGCATTAAAACATTTAAAAGAACTAGGCTTTAAACATAAAGGCTTTAAAGAAGGCTTATCTAAAGATTATATTCAACCACGTATGACGATGATTACCCCAATAGATAAAGACGATGAAAGTTTAATTCAAAGCTTTGAACGTCGTAATCGTTCTAAGGTGAGATTAGCATTGAAACGAGGCACTACCGTAGAACGTGCAGGGCGTGATGGTTTAGAAACGTTTGCAAACTTAATGAAAATTACAGGTGAACGTGATGGTTTCTTAACACGAGATATTTCATATTTTCAAAATATATATGATGCATTACATGAAGATGGTGATGCAGAGCTCTTTTTAGTTAAATTAGAACCAAAACCTGTATTAACAGATTTGAGAGCAGAAATGATACAACTAGAACAAGAGCGAGCGAAGTTACTTGAGAAAAAACAAGATAAAAAAACATTAAATAAAATAAATGATGTAGATAATAAGGTAGAAAAAACACAAGCGTTGATACAAGATATGGAGACTTTAGAGCAAAAGCATCCTGATGGTATGTATTTATCAGGCGCGTTACTCATGTTTGCAGGCGACAAATCTTATTATCTATATGGTGCGTCGTCAAATGAATATCGTGACTTTTTACCGAATCATCATATGCAATTTGCTATGATGCAATACGCAAGACAACAAGGCGCAAAAACTTATGATTTTGGTGGTACTGACAATGACCCTGACAAAGATTCAAGTCATTATGGCTTGTGGACTTTCAAAAAAGTGTGGGGCACATATTTAAGTGAAAAAATTGGTGAATTTGACTACGTACTCAATAAACCACTGTATCAAGTGATTGAAAATGTAAAACCTAAATTAACAAAAGCCAAAATAACAGTTTCTAAAAAAATAAAAAGAAAATAGTCAAACTTAACTTTGTGAAATGAATTATGCTTAGTTACCTTATTGAACAGTAAATAGCATCTCATTGAGTAACCATAGCTTTATATATAAATAAAACCACTGATATAGCNNGCTATATCAGTGGTTTTATTTTTTTAGTTCAAGCAAATTAATAAAGTACAAGTGTTAAAATGATATAGATAACGAGTAAAATCGCTGTTAAAATGTTTAAAATTTTAACACCTTTAATATCTTGCTTACCATATTTAAATGCAGTTACTTCTACATTACCTACGAGTAATAGTAATACTACAAATACCCACCAATTAGACAATGGGAAAGATAGTGTAGTGACTGCTACAACGAATAATAACAATAATGCCATTATTATTCGTAGAATGCGAGTGAATATTGTATTCATTTTATATATACTTATATAACTCACAATTAAGTAAAGTATAGGTAACAATACCAAGTAAAGTTGCATATCTAACATCCTTTCAAAGTTCGCCTTTAATCTTAGCATGAAACAAAAGTGCTGACTAGAATGTTATTCACTTTCTTTTTGACGCATTTTTGAACGAATATCAGCAATTTCATTTTCAATTTGAGCTAATTGACGGTGTAAAGGATCGGTATCTTGATTTACTGACTCTCTTTTATCTAAGTCATTTTGTAATCTAATATAATCATCTTTAAGTTCTGCTAATTTAGAATTTAAATCCATTATAATATCTCCTTTAATTTAATTATATATTAGATAAAATTATAACATGGAATTGAATGGTTCTAAAACAAGTACAAAAGTGTTATAGTATGAAAATGTATTGAAAACGAAATGTATGTTGGAAAGAAGGATTAAAGTGACGCAACAATTCATTATAATTATTTTACTTATTGCATTAGGGTATGGTCTAAAAAAGTTAAAATACTTTAAAGCTAATGATAGCCAAATATTTGCTACATTAGTACTTAATATTACGCTTCCTTCTTTAGTCATTGTTAATTTAAATAAAGCAGAATTGGACCTTTCATTATCAATTTTACCTATTATGATGATCATTTTTGGTGTTTTAGCAAAGATTATTGTGATTTGGTGTTTTTTAAATCATGATAACCAAGTTCGTGGGACAGTAGGAATGATGACAGCTTCTTTAAATATAGGTTTATTTGCGTATCCGTTAGTTGAGGCGATATGGCCTGAAAAAGGAATGATTTACTTTGGAATGGCAGACATCGGTGGCGCTATCATAATGTTTGGTGTTACTTATTTCGTTGGTAGCTATTTTAGTGAAGGACCGGATAGCTTTGATTTCAAATATTTAGGTAAAAATATTGTGAAATCTGTGCCTTTAATGACTTATATGATTATGTTTATTTTAAATTTGCTCAATATTCATTTTCCTAAGCCTGTTATTGACTTTTTCTCAGTATTGTCACAGGCTAACATGCCATTATCAATGTTATTACTTGGTTTAATGTTGAGTTTTAATATTGAAAAACGTTACTTACCATTGGTGTTAAAATATTTATCATTACATTATGGTTTAGGATTAATTGCAGGATTACTGGTGTATTTTTTCTTACCTGTAGATGATGCAATGATTAAAACAACATTATTGATAACATGGTTGTTACCAGTAGGTGTGTCTATTATTCCGTACTCTATACAATTTAAATATAAAACTTTACCGATTGTTGGCATGGTTACCAACTTGACGATAGTGATTAGTATAGTAATTATTTATGTTTATCAGGCGCTATTTATATAACAAAACGAGATTGGATATAAATTTCCATGCTCAAAATAAGAGGACCAATCCTTAATATGGATTGGTCCTCCTTATATATAAAACATTTGATTTTGATCGTGCATGTTTGCCTGGGGTATGGTTCGAGCCAATAGTCTCTCACGCATACTATTTCCCCGGACGTCAGCACGATTCAAAATCGGGACAATTTATATTTTTCTATTCAAAAAAGGTCAATTCGTACGAGTTGATTAATATTACGAAAATAAATAAACGATGTACTTTATGTATAAAGATTTTCGCAGTACATAATTTAAATTACCAATGAAAACTTTAATTTTATATTTGAAAACATTTGGTTTTGACCGTGCATGCTTGCTTGGTGTATGGTTCGAGCCTGTAGTCTCTCACGCATACTATTTTATTAGAAGTCAGTAGGTACAATTTACATTTTGTTATTTAAAACATAATAACCGTCGAAAACAAAATGTTAAAGAATAATTTTGATTGATGATATTTCATAAATCTAAAGAAAACGCCAATTTCTATATCTTTTCAATAGAAATTGACGTTTATTTTTTAGTCAAAGACATGATTGTCTCGAACTTGTTTTTGCAATATTAGATTTATCCTTTTCCACCCATAAAGGCAGGGTAGTTCGTCATTCCACCGTCAACATAAATTGTTGTACCGTGAATGTAATTAGAGAAATCAGAAGCTAAAAATAGCGCGACGTTAGCAACTTGTTGTACTTCGCCTATTTCTTTAGCAGGAATCATCTCTAGAGTTTCAGCACGTGTTTCTGGATCAGAGAATTTTTCACGAGTATGTTCAGTAACAATAGCCCCAGGAGATATATTATTAATACGGATACCATATTGTGCATATTCCATAGACATGGTTTCCATCATTAATTTAAGTCCACCTTTACTTGCTGCGTAGTTAACGTAGTTTGGCCAAGGTATAGTGTCATGTACACTAGAGGTATTGATAATAACACCTTTTTTGTTCTCTTGTAGAAAATGATTCACAGCAGCTTTAGCTCCCATAAATGCTCCAGTTAAGTTAATATCAATTACTTTTTGCCATTCTGCAACAGACATTTCATGCGTAGGGATTGGTTTTTCAAATCCAGCATTGTTCATCATAATGTCTAACGTACCAAAATGTTCAATAGCTGTATTTACCAAACGATTAACATCGTCTTCTATTGAAACGTCCGCTTGAACTTTTATAGCTTGTCCACCAGCTTCTTCGATCAAACGAATTGAAGCATCTACATCTGGAATATGATGGTCAGATAAATAATTTAATACAACTTTTGCTTGAGCTTTACCAAATTCTTCGGCGAATGATTTTCCTAAACCACTACCAGCCCCAGTGATAACTACTACTTTGCCTTCTAAATCTTTAAACATAAAAACTCCTCCTTAAAACTGCAAGTTAACCTTTCAAATTACCTAAAATAAATGCGGCAATAATAATTAATATAATTCCTGCCCATATACCAATCATTTGGCGCTTATCTTTACGCTCTCCTAATAGGAAGATACCACCAAGTGTTGATACAATAACTAGTAATTGTGAAAATGAGAAACTTGTTGCTACTCCAACTCTTGGTTGAGAATAGAACATAAATAAATTACCGATACCCCACACGATACCAGGAATTAAATTTAAAGCTGTACTCTTGATTGATGTTTCGTGTTTCATTGATAAAATAAATCCACCAATGGCCATACCAATAGATTGGAAGAATAAAGCACTTGTACCATCTACACCGAAAATTTGAGCTACAACTACATATACAACATAACCAACAGTTGAAATTAATAAGATAACCATTGCTTTACTAAAGTTATTTGTAGTGTCGGCTGCTTCATTTTTTCCTTTAATAGAAGTTAATGCAATACCGATAACTAATAACAACATTGAAACTAAGCCAAGTGTTACTTGTGTCCCTGTACTCCATTCTCCTAAGAATATGGCACTAAACAATGTTGTACCAACTAATTGTAAACCAGTTGATATAGGCATTGTTTTAGATACACCGATTAAGTTAACTGATTTTAATTGGTAGCCTTGACCTAATGCCCAAAAGGCACCGGAGATCAGACCGACGATAATGACAATTGGTTTGTCAAATTCTGTATTACCAGTTAACAATAAGATAATCCCGATAATTAACGCACCTAAAGTAGTACCTCTGATTTGGTTGAAAGGGCCACCACCGACATATACGTTAATTAAAACAACACTACCCCAAAATAGTGCAGGTAATAGTGCAATTAATAAGTCCATGCTATTACTCACTTCTCTCTCTATGAATTTGTACGTTCAGCCATCCACAATTTGAATAGCTACAAATATATATTTTAAAGGAAAATTATAACTTAGTAAAAAGAAATTTATTTTGAAAGCGTTTTAATTTAGAACATTTATATTTTTCCTTGAATGAATAGTCTGAAGAATAAACATAAAAGGGCAGAAGACGTGAGGATAAATACCTTATTTTAAGGTGAAAGTATATTTGAGGGAATGATGTTTGTTCTTTTCGTGTAACGGATAATGCTACGCCATAAAAAACGAGGGTAGTACAATATTTGGGTGTCGTTGTAACTACTAAAAATTGTATTTAAAACAATGTAAAAGGTAGGCTAAGACATCATAAGTGTCTCGACCTACCTTTATATAGTAGTTATATAATGTTAAGTTACAAACATTAGTGATTTAGAAATAATAAATATTAAGACAGTATTAAACATTGGCAAGTACAAATTTAAATTTTTTAAATTCATTATTTATGTGAAAACCTAATTCATCAAAACGCTCAACTAGTGTTGCATTCTTGCTGCGTATCTTAAATGAAATTTTTGATAAGTTATAGTGTGCAAATGCATAATGCAAAGTATATTTAAGTAAATCGAAGGCGATTCCCATAAAGCGATAATCTGAATGGGAGGTAAAGTATTTAATTTCAGCAGTTTGAGCATTTTCAAATACTTGTAAATATACATAACCTTTTAACACACCTTCTGACATGAATGTAAATAAGTGGTTGGTTTGTTTTAATGAATTAATGATTTCATCAGTTGTCATGGCATCATGATAAAATGTATGTTCATGTAGTTTGCCAAAAGAACGATAATAAGCAGGATGATATTCGGTAATGTTTTGTTCATGAGTTAATTCACCTACATCAGAAGTTGCCTCTAAATGATAATCTGTAAAGTTGTAGTAGGCATTAATTGTTTTCATCGCTTCAGTGAAATCTTGTTCTGTTTCTTCAAAAGTGAAATTAAAGTTTGCTGTCGCTGGATATGCTTGGTACATTGCTGTGAATAGTGTATTAAATTCATTTATTACATCAGTAAGTCCATGTGCTATGAAAGGACCAATCATCTTAAATTTATTTTCACCATAGGCGACAGCTAACAGTAACATCTGAACTTGATTATTGTCGTTAACGCGTGCATAAACACCTGGTGCCTCGATTGATTGTTCAATTAATGAGAGCAATGCATCTTCTTGTTGTGGCAATTTATATAAATATGAAGCCATATGTCGATCTGCGCTATTAATAAATGATTGAATTTGAGTGATATTACTTAGTTTAATTGTGTCCATGATATATACCTCCTTTATAAAAAGACCTAGCCTAAATATATTACTTTAATTATAGGTATATTTGATGAGAATTGAAAGCTAAGATGTGCTATATACATGTTACAATAATATTATTATAAATTTGAAAGGGCGAAATTATGAAATCTCTTATATTAGCTGAGAAGCCTTCAGTAGGAAAAGATATCGCGAAAGCGTTAAATATAAACGAAGGAAAAAATGGTTATTTTGAAAATAATCGTTATATAGTAACTTGGGCATTAGGTCATTTAGTAACAAATGCAACTCCTGAACAATATGACAAAGCGTATCAAGAATGGAAATTAGCAGATTTACCTATTATTCCGTCGACAATGAAAACAGTAGTAATTGCTAAAACTAAAAAACAATTTCAAACAGTTAAAGCATTAATCAATAAACAAAGTGTAAATGAAATAATTATTGCGACTGATGCTGGTAGAGAAGGGGAACTCGTCGCACGATTAATATTAGATAAGGTGCATAATACTAAACCAATTAAACGATTATGGATTAGTTCTGTAACACCTAAAGCTATTAAAGATGGTTTTAATAAACTTAAAGACGGTAGACAATACAATAATCTTTATCAAGCAGCATTAGCAAGAAGTGAAGCAGACTGGATTGTTGGTATAAATGCGACTCGTGCACTTACGACAAAATATGATGCGCAACTTTCCTTAGGACGTGTCCAAACACCAACGATTCAATTAGTGCAAATGCGTCAAAATGAAATTAATCAATTCCAACCAGAAACATACTATACATTAAATATAGAAGTAGAAGGTTTGAAATTTAACTGTACAACTCCGAAACAACATAAAAATAAAGACGTTTTTGCGGATATAAGTGAGAAAGTTAAACATCAAACTGCAAGTATCCAGTCAATTGAGCGTAAAGCTAAAAAAGCATATCCTCAAAAATTATATAATTTAACGGATTTGCAACAAGATGCCTATAAGCGTTTTCGATTTAATCCTAAAGAAACGTTAAATACATTACAAGTATTGTATGAACGCCACAAATTAGTAACTTATCCACGTACAGATTCTAATTATTTAACGGATGATATGGTTTCTACTTTGAAAGATCGATTAAAGGCAATTATGGGGACAGATTTAAAAGAGCATGCCAAAGCACAACTGTCACGTTCATTTAACACAAGAGACAAATTTATTAATAATCAAAAAGTCTCAGATCACCATGCAATCATTCCAACTGAAGTACGAGCAGATTTAAACACGCTCTCACCTAAAGAACAAAAAGTTTATATGCTGATTGCTCAAAGGTTTTTAGAAAATATAATGCCACCATATCAATATGAAGCGGTTGATATAGTAATTAATATAGGTGAGTATAGTTTCTCCTTTAATGGGCAAGTACCACAACAATTAGGTTTTAAAGCGTTGTATGATAACGAGCAACATAACTTTGCATTGAACAGCAACTGGCAGCAAGGAACAACATTATCAGTGAGTCGGACACATATCGCTGAACATGAAACTACTGCACCATCGTATTTTAATGAAGGTTCATTACTGAAAGCGATGGAAAATCCACAGAAATTTTTTGATTTTAAGGATAGCAAGCATGCACAATCGTTAAAACAAGCTGGAGGTATAGGTACAGTAGCTACCCGTGCAGACATTATTGATAAACTGTTTAATATGAATGCTATTGAGTCTCGCGATGGCAAAATTAAAGTGTCACAAAAAGGTAAACAAATATTAGAATTAGCACCTCAAGCATTAACATCACCAATATTGACAGCAGAGTGGGAAGATAAATTAACAAGAATTGAGAAAGGTCAATATAGTGCGAAACAATTTATGGTTGAAATGCGGGACTTTACACAAACTGTAGTTACAGACATTAAAAATAACGAGCAAAAATATAAACATGATAATTTAACTACTACAGAGTGCCCGACATGTGGGAAATTTATGATTAAAGTAAATACAAAGCAAGGTTCCATGCTCGTATGTCAGGATCCAAAATGTAAAACAAAGAAAAATGTCCAACGAAAAACCAATGCACGTTGCCCTAATTGTCATAAGAAAATGACGCTTTTTGGTAGAGGTAAGGATGCCACTTATCGTTGTGTGTGTGGTCATACGGAAACACAAACCCAAATGGATCAACGTCACAAAAATAAAAAGAATGCAAAAGTATCCAAAAAAGATATGAAAAAATATTTGAATAATAATGAAGGAATAGAAAACAACCCGTTCCAGGATGCATTGAAAGGGCTCAAATTTTAGATAATTCGAACTTAAAAACATTTAAAAAACAAAAAGTTCGGATTTACTATTGTGTTTTAGCAATTTGGGTATTAAAATATTAAGGTATTTTAATTAAAGGAGAATTAACCGTGAGAAAATACTTTAAGTTTGATAAGTATGAAACAAACTATAAAAAAGAAGTCCTGGGTGGTTTAACTACGTTTTTATCCATGGCGTATATTTTAGCCGTCA
Organism: Staphylococcus sp. GDY8P72P; assembly: GCF_016890655.1. Taxonomy (NCBI): domain Bacteria; kingdom Bacillati; phylum Bacillota; class Bacilli; order Caryophanales; family Staphylococcaceae; genus Staphylococcus; species Staphylococcus sp. GDY8P72P. The sequence continues at coordinate 94,281 of NZ_JAFEQJ010000019.1, forward strand.
ACCCACAAGTATTAAGTTTAGCAGGCGTCGATGGCGTTTCTGACAATATGAAAATGGATCAAGGTGCGATATTTGTTGCAACTGCGCTTGCTGCATTTGTAGGGTCATTATTTATGGGGCTCATAGCACGTTATCCTATCGCTTTAGCTCCAGGAATGGGACTAAATGCATTTTTTGCCTTTACAGTCGTCTTAACAATGGGGATTCCATGGCAAATAGGATTAACCGGAGTACTATTTTCCGGCATATTCTTCGCCATATTAACACTGACCGGATTACGAGAAACCATAATTAACGCAATACCGCATCAGATGAAAATGGCAGTATCAGCAGGAATTGGACTCTTTATTACATTTGTAGGTTTACAAAGTTCAGGTATTATTACGAATAACGATTCAACATTAGTTACTTTAGGTCAAATTACAGATGGACCAGTATTATTAACAATTTTTGGAATTATTGTTACGGTCATTATGTATGCAAGAAAAGTACCGGGAGCTATTTTTATTGGTATGATTTTAACTTCTATTGCCGGTATGATTACAGGATTAATTGATCCACCAAGTAGTGTGGTAGGTAAAGTTCCAAGTATTGAGCCAACTTTCGGAGCGGCTTTTGAAGCTTTCAAAGATCCAAGCCAGTTATTTACGGTTCAATTTTTAATAGTAATTTTAACATTTTTATTTATCGACTTTTTCGATACAGCCGGTACGTTAGTAGCTGTAGCAACTCAGGCTGGTATAATGAAAAATAACAAATTACCACGTGCTGGTAGAGCACTATTTTCAGATTCATTAGCGACAATTGTTGGTGCTATCTTTGGTACGACAACAACGACTTCATATATAGAGTCAACTTCTGGAGTTGCTGTAGGAGCTCGTACGGGATTTGCCAGTGTAGTAACCGGCCTTTGTTTCTTATTGGCTATCTTCTTCAGTCCATTAATGGAAGTAGTTACTAGTGCGGTTACAACACCAGCATTAATTGTAGTAGGTGTTTTAATGGCTGCTAACTTCGCTGAAATAGAGTGGCGTAAATTTGAAGTAGCAGTACCATCATTTATTACTATAATAATGATGCCACTGTCATATTCTATAGCGACAGGTATCGCATGTGGATTCATTTTTTATCCGATAACAATGCTTATTTCCAAACGACATAAAGAAGTACATCCTATGATGTATGGATTAATGGTCTTATTCATTCTATATTTTGTATTTGTTCATGGTTAATAATAAAGAGCATTCGGCATCAAACCGAATGCTCTTTTTATATAATGTATAGTTCCAACATAAATAAACTAATATCTATTGCCATAACGATCTTGCGTATAAACTACTTTAGCATGTTTGTTTGGTACGTATATTGGTGAGGACAGTACAACAAGTATGAAAAATAGCATTAAAAAGAATAGTATCCAATGCACAATCATTCCTATAAATGGTATGAAGGCGATAAACGTACCAATAATACCAAGTAACGGGATGATAAGCATAGGCTTGATTGAATTTTGGCGATCAACAAACAAAATTAGTACGATTATAAAATAAAGAAAAATATTTATAAGCAGCGGCTGCCAGCCAAAACTCAAAATTAAACTACCACCTAAAAAAGGAATGCCATAAATAAGCTCACTTAAAATTAGAACAGTACTAAGGATAAGCAAAGTTATTCTTATTCCGTTCTTCATTATCATTCACCACCTATCAATAACTATTATATAGTAAGAACAGAAAAATTTATAACAATATGGAATGGTTTAAACCTAAAATAATTATATAAATTTCATAAATTTTAGGTAAATGGTTGAAGTGAGCTACAAATTCAAGTACAATATCAAAGTATGTGTTAGACAAAAGTTATAAAAGTTTTGTAGAAAAGCTTGATAAATCAATGCTTTTCGTGTAACATATCTAATGTTGGACTTTAAGAAAACGCGAGGAAGCGAAAGGTTACTGACACACCCGGCCGCTTTGCCATGGCGTTGTGTGAGATAGTTTTCGTGGAGAAGTCTATCAACTTAAATGTAGACGAATAAGGAGGGAAAATTATGGCAAAACAAAAAATCAGAATCAGATTAAAAGCTTATGATCACCGCGTTATTGATCAATCAGCTGAAAAAATTGTTGAAACAGCGAAACGTTCTGGAGCAGATGTTTCTGGACCGATTCCATTACCAACTGAAAGATCAGTTTATACAATTATCCGTGCCGTGCATAAGGACAAAGATTCACGTGAGCAGTTCGAACAACGTACTCATAAACGTTTAATCGACATTGTTAACCCTACACCTAAAACAGTAGACGCTCTAATGGGCTTAAACTTACCATCTGGTGTAGACATCGAAATCAAATTATAATAGAAAAAATTAGGAGGTGGACTTTCGATGACCAAAGGAATCTTAGGAAGAAAAATCGGGATGACACAAGTTTTCGGAGAAAACGGTGAATTAATCCCAGTAACAGTAGTAGAAGCAAACCAAAACGTTGTATTACAAAAGAAAACTGAAGAAGTTGACGGATACAACGCAATCCAAGTAGGCTTTGAAGATAAAAAAGCTTATAAAAAAGATAGCAAAACAAACAAATATGCTAGTAAACCAGCTGAAGGTCATGCTAAAAAAGCTGACACAGCACCTAAGCGCTTCATTCGTGAATTCAGAAACGTTAATGTTGATGAATACGAAGTAGGTCAAGAAGTCTCAGTTGATACATTTGAAGCTGGCGACGTTATTGATGTAACAGGCGTATCTAAAGGTAAAGGTTTCCAAGGCGCAATCAAACGTCATAACCAAGCACGTGGACCAATGGGTCACGGTTCTCATTTCCACAGATCACCAGGTTCAGTTGGTATGGCTTCAGATGCTTCAAAAGTTTTCAAAGGACAAAAAATGCCTGGACGTATGGGCGGTAACACTGTAACAGTACAAAACTTAGAAGTAGTTCAAGTAGATACTGAAAACAATGTTATTTTAGTTAAAGGTAATGTACCTGGTTCTAAGAAAAGCTTATTAGAAATCACAACTTCAATTAAAAAAGGTAATAAATAATAAAGACGAAAGGAGGAAAAAGCATAATGGCTAATTATGATGTAGTAAAAGTAGACGGAACTAAATCAGGTTCAGTAGAATTAAATGATGCAGTATTTGCAATCGAACCAAACAAAGACGTTCTATTTGAAGCAATCACTTTACAACGTGCTTCATTACGCCAAGGTACTCATGCTGTTAAAAATCGTTCAGCAGTACGTGGTGGTGGACGTAAACCATGGAGACAAAAAGGTACAGGACGTGCGCGTCAAGGTACAATTCGTGCGCCACAATGGCGTGGTGGTGGTATCGTATTCGGACCAACTCCAAGAAGTTATGCTTATAAAATGCCTAAGAAAATGCGTCGTTTAGCTTTACGTTCAGCATTATCTTACAAAGTACAAGAAAATGCGTTAACAGTAGTTGATGCAATTAACTTTGAAGCTCCTAAAACTAAAGAGTTCAAAACAGTACTAGCAAACTTAGAACAACCTAAAAAAGTATTAGTAGTTACAGAATCAGAAGATGTGAATGTTGCATTGTCAGCACGTAACATCCCTGGAGTACAAGTTTCTACAGCACAAGGTTTAAACGTATTAGACCTAACAAGCGCTGATAGTGTTGTAATCACAGAAGCAGCTGCTAAAAAAGTTGAGGAGGTGCTCGGATAATGGAAGCAAGAGACGTTCTTAAGCGCCCCGTAATCACTGAAAAATCTTCTGAAGCTATGGCTGAAGATAAGTACACATTCGACGTTGATACTCGTGCGAACAAAACGCAAGTTAAAATCGCAGTTGAAGAAATCTTTGATGTAAAAGTTGATAATGTAAATATCATTAACTACAAACCAAAGAAAAAACGTATGGGCCGTTACCAAGGCTATACAAATAAAAGACGCGTAGCAATCGTGAAATTAAAAGAAGGATCAATCGATCTATTCAACTAAAAAATTACCAATAAGGAGGTAAACGACAATGGCTCTAAAAAAATATAAGCCAATTACTAATGGTCGTCGTAATATGACTACGTTAGATTTCGCTGAAATCACGAAAACTACACCTGAAAAGTCATTATTACAACCGCTACCGAAAAGAGCGGGACGTAACAACCAAGGTAAATTGACAGTTCGCCATCATGGTGGAGGACACAAACGTCAATACCGTGTTATTGATTTTAAACGTAACAAAGATGGAATTGCTGCAAAAGTAGATTCTATCCAATATGACCCAAACCGTTCAGCTAACATTGCATTACTAGTTTATGCTGATGGTGAAAAACGCTACATCATTGCTCCTAAAAACTTACAAGTAGGTCAAGTTGTTGAGAATGGTGAATCAGCTGATATTAAAGTAGGTAATGCGTTACCACTTCAATTCATTCCAGTAGGTACTGTTATTCACAATATCGAATTAAAACCTGGTAAAGGTGGACAACTTGCACGTTCTGCAGGTACAAGTGCTCAAGTACTTGGTAAAGAAGGTAAATATGTATTAGTAAGATTAAGATCTGGCGAAGTACGTATGATTCTTTCAACTTGTCGTGCGACAATTGGTCAAGTTGGTAATATTCAACACGAACTTGTTAACGTTGGTAAAGCTGGACGTTCAAGATGGAAAGGTATTCGCCCAACTGTTCGTGGTTCTGTAATGAACCCTAACGATCACCCACACGGTGGTGGTGAAGGTCGTGCACCTATCGGTATGCCATCTCCAATGTCACCTTGGGGCAAACCTACACTTGGTAAGAAAACACGTCGTGGTAAGAAATCATCAGATAAACTTATCGTTCGTGGTCGTAAGAAAAAATAATAATAACTTATTTGGGTGTGCGGCTTAAAGGCTGCACGCACATAATAAGAAGGGAGGCGCCAATATGGCTCGTAGTATTAAAAAAGGACCTTTCGTCGATGATCATTTAATGAAAAAAGTCGAAGCTCAAGGCGAAAGCGAGAAAAAACAAGTAATTAAAACTTGGTCACGTCGTTCAACTGTATTCCCTAATTTCATCGGTCACACATTCGCTGTATACGATGGACGTAAACATGTACCTGTATTTGTAACTGAAGATATGGTTGGTCACAAATTAGGAGAATTCGCTCCAACTCGTACATTTAAAGGACACGCTGCAGACGACAAAAAAACTAGAAGATAATTTCTAACAAGTAGAGGAGGAAATCCGAATGGAAGCAAAAGCGGTTGCTAGAACTATAAGAATCGCACCTCGTAAAGTTAGATTAGTATTAGATCTAATTAGAGGTAAAAGCGCTGGAGAAGCTATTGCAATTTTAAAATTAACTAACAAAGCTTCATCACCAGTTGTTGAAAAATTATTAATGTCCGCTTTAGCAAATGCAGAGCATAACTATGACATGAATACAGATGAGTTAGTTGTGAAAGAAGCATATGCTAACGAAGGACCAACATTAAAACGTTTCCGTCCACGTGCACAAGGCCGTGCAAGTGCGATTAACAAACGTACAAGCCACATTACAATCGTCGTAAGTGACGGTAAAGAAGAAGCTAAAGAAGCTTAATAAAAAATTTAAGGAGGGAACACTGTGGGTCAAAAAATTAATCCAATCGGACTTCGTGTCGGTGTAATTCGTGATTGGGAAGCTAAATGGTATGCAGAAAAAGACTTCGCTTCACTATTACATGAAGATTTAAAAATCCGTAAATTCATTGATAACGCATTAAAAGAAGCATCAGTTTCTCATGTAGACATCGAACGTGCTGCTAACCGTATCAACATCGCTATTCATACTGGTAAACCAGGTATGGTAATCGGTAAAGGCGGTTCAGAAATTGAAAAACTTCGTAATAAATTAAATTCATTAACTGATAAAAAAGTACACATCAACGTAATCGAAATTAAAAAGGTTGACTTAGATGCTCGTTTAGTTGCAGAAAACATCGCGCGTCAATTAGAAAACCGTGCTTCATTCCGTCGTGTACAAAAACAAGCTATTACAAGAGCTATGAAACTTGGTGCTAAAGGTATTAAAACACAAGTATCAGGTCGTTTAGCTGGAGCAGACATCGCTCGTGCTGAACAATATTCAGAAGGAACTGTTCCACTTCATACATTACGTGCTGACATTGGTTACGCACACGCAGAAGCTGACACTACTTACGGTAAATTAGGTGTCAAAGTATGGATCTATCGTGGAGAAGTTCTTCCTACTAAGAACACTAGTGAAGGAGGAAAATAATAATGTTACTACCAAAACGTGTAAAATATCGTCGTCAACATCGTCCTAAAACAACTGGTCGTTCTAAAGGCGGTAACTATGTAACATTTGGTGAGTATGGTTTACAAGCAACTACAACTTCTTGGATAACATCTCGTCAAATCGAATCAGCTCGTATTGCAATGACACGTTACATGAAACGTGGCGGGAAAGTTTGGATTAAAATCTTCCCTCATACACCATATACGAAAAAACCTTTAGAAGTACGTATGGGTGCTGGTAAAGGTGCTGTAGAAGGCTGGGTTGCAGTAGCAAAACCTGGTAGAATTTTATTTGAAATTGCAGGCGTTAACGAAGACGTTGCGCGTGAAGCATTACGTTTAGCAAGTCACAAACTTCCAGTTAAAACTAAGTTTGTAAAACGTGAAGAATTGGGTGGTGAAACAAATGAAAGCTAAGGAAATTAGAGACTTAACCACTTCAGAGATTGAAGCACAAATCAAATCTTCGAAAGAAGAGCTTTTTAACCTACGCTTTCAGTTAGCTACAGGTCAATTAGAGGAAACTGCACGTATTCGCACAGTCAGAAAAACGATTGCCCGTCTAAAAACTGTTGCTCGTGAAAGAGAAATTGAACAAGGTAAAGCTAATCAATAATTAATTGAAAGAGGAGGTTACAAAAGTGAGCGAAAGAAATGATCGTAAAGTTTATGTAGGTAGAGTCGTTTCAGATAAAATGGACAAAACTGTAACTGTACTTGTAGAAACATACAAAACACACAAATTATACGGTAAACGAGTAAAATACTCTAAAAAATATAAAACTCATGATGAAAACAACTCAGCTAAGTTAGGGGACATCGTTAAGATTCAAGAAACTCGTCCTTTATCAGCTTCTAAACGTTTCCGTTTAGTCGAAATTGTTGAAGAATCAGTAATCATATAATAAACACTATAGATAAAGGAGGTTTAACTCATGATCCAACAAGAAAGTCGCTTAAAAGTAGCAGATAACTCTGGTGCTCGTGAAGTTCTTACAATCAAAGTATTAGGTGGATCTGGTCGTAAAACAGCTAATATTGGTGACATTATCGTTGCTTCTGTTAAAAATGCTACACCAGGTGGCGTTGTTAAAAAAGGCGAAGTAGTTAAAGCTGTTATCGTACGTACAAAATCTGGCGTACGTCGTAACGATGGTTCATATATCAAATTTGATGAAAATGCATGTGTCATCATCCGTGACGACAAAGGCCCACGTGGTACTCGTATTTTCGGTCCTGTTGCTCGTGAATTACGTGAAGGTAGCTTCATGAAAATCGTATCATTAGCTCCAGAAGTACTATAATAATCTTTTATAATATATAAGCTTAAGGAGGTGCCACACATGCATATCAAAAAAGGTGACAACGTAAAAGTTATCGCAGGTAAAGACAAAGGTAAAGAAGGTAAAGTATTATCAACTGAACCTAAAAAAGACCGTGTCGTTGTGGAAGGTGTCAACTTTATCAAAAAACACCAAAAACCAACTCAATTTAACCCTGAAGGTGGAATCTTAGAAACAGAGGCAGCTATCCATGTTTCTAACGTACAATTATTAGATCCAAAAACGAATGAACCTACTCGTGTTGGATATAAATTCGAAGATGGTAAAAAAGTTCGTATCGCTAAAAAATCAGGCGAAGAAATCAAATCTAATAATTAATAACTAGTTGAAAGGAGGATCCACTGTGAACCGTTTAAAAGAAAAATTCAATACAGAAGTTGCTGAAAGCTTGGTTAAGAAATTTAATTATAGTTCAGTAATGGAAGTACCAAAAATCGAAAAAATCGTTGTAAATATGGGTGTCGGTGACGCTGTTCAAAACTCTAAAGTGTTAGATAACGCTGTAGAAGAATTAGAACAAATCACTGGTCAAAAACCATTAGTTACAAAAGCTAAAAAATCAGTTGCAACATTCCGTTTACGTGAAGGTATGCCAATCGGTGCTAAAGTTACTTTACGTGGCGAAAGAATGTATGACTTTTTAGATAAATTAATTGCTGTATCATTACCACGTGTTCGTGACTTCCGCGGTGTTTCTAAAACTGCATTCGATGGTCGCGGTAACTACACATTAGGTGTTAAAGAACAATTAATTTTCCCTGAAATTGACTATGACAAAGTATCAAAAGTACGTGGAATGGATATCGTTATCGTAACTACTGCTAACACTGACGAGGAAGCTCGTGAATTGTTAACACAATTCGGTATGCCATTTCAAAAATAATCTCTAAAAGGAGGCTAATTAAGTGGCTAAAACTTCAATGGTTGCTAAGCAACAAAAAAAACAAAAGTTCCAAGTACGTGAATATACTCGTTGTGAACGCTGTGGTCGTCCACATTCTGTATATCGTAAATTCAAATTATGCCGTATTTGTTTCCGTGAATTAGCTTATAAAGGCCAAATCCCTGGCGTTCGTAAAGCTAGCTGGTAATTAAAAGAGTCTGAAAGGAGGCAACAATCAATGACAATCACAGATCCAATTGCAGATATGCTAACTCGTGTAAGAAACGCAAACATGGTTCGTCACGAAAAGTTAGAATTTCCTGCTTCTAATATCAAAAAAGAAATTGCCGAAATCTTAAAAAGTGAAGGTTTCGTAAAAAACGTTGAATTTGTAGAAGACGATAAACAAGGTGTAATTCGTTTATTCCTAAAATATGGTCAAAACAATGAACGTGTTATCACAGGATTAAAACGTATTTCTAAACCAGGTTTACGTGTTTATGCTAAAGCTAACGAAGTACCTAAAGTACTTAACGGTTTAGGTATTGCTCTAGTATCAACTTCTGAAGGTGTTATCACTGACAAAGAAGCTAGAAAACGTAATATCGGTGGAGAAATCTTAGCATACATTTGGTAATAATAAATAAGGAGGTGCGATAACATGAGTCGTGTTGGTAAAAAAATTATTGACATCCCTAGCGACGTAACAGTTAGCATAGAAGGTAACAATGTAACTGTTAAAGGTCCAAAAGGCGAATTATCTAAAACTTTAAACGAAAGAATGACATACAAACAAGATGAAACTACTTTAGAAGTTGTTAGACCTACTGATTCTAAAGATGACAGAACAGTACATGGTACAACTCGTGCTTTAATTAACAATATGATCCAAGGTGTTTCTCAAGGTTTCACAAAAACACTTGAACTTGTTGGTGTTGGTTACCGTGCACAAATGCAAGGTAATGACTTAATTTTAAACGTTGGTTACTCTCACCCAGTAGAAATTAAAGCTGAAGATGGCATTACTTTCACTGTTGAGAAAAACACAACTGTAACTGTAACTGGTATTTCTAAAGAACGCGTAGGTGCTTATGCTTCTAACATCCGTTCAACTAGACCACCAGAACCATACAAAGGTAAAGGTATCCGTTACCAAGGTGAATACGTTCGCCGTAAAGAAGGTAAAACTGGTAAATAATAAATAACTTTCTACAGAAAGGAGTATTGAAATGATCAGCAAAATTGATAAAAACAAAGTACGTTTGAAAAGACATGCACGTATTCGTACTAAATTATCTGGTACAGCTGAAAAACCTCGTTTAAACGTTTACCGTTCAAACAAACACATCTATGCACAAATCATCGATGATGTTAAAGGTGTAACTTTAGCTCAAGCTTCAACTCAAGATAAAGAAATTGCTAATGCAGAATCTTCAAAAGTTGAATTATCAGCAAAAGTAGGCGAAACAATTGCTAAAAAAGCAAGCGACAAAGGCGTATCAACAATAGTATTCGATCGTGGAGGATATTTATTCCACGGACGTATTAAAGCATTGGCAGATGCAGCTCGCGAAAACGGTTTAGAATTTTAATTTAAAGGAGGGACAATTACATGGCTCGTAGAGAAGAAGAAACTAAAGAATTTGAAGAACGCGTTGTAACGATCAATCGTGTTGCAAAAGTTGTAAAAGGTGGACGTCGTTTCCGTTTCACTGCTTTAGTAGTAGTGGGAGATAAGAATGGCCGCGTTGGCTTTGGAACAGGTAAAGCACAAGAGGTTCCAGAAGCAATCAAAAAAGCTGTTGAAGCAGCTAAAAAAGATTTAGTTGTAGTTCCACGTGTTGAAGGTACTACACCTCATACAATTACAGGAACTTTCAGTTCAGGTAGTGTATTCATGAAACCAGCTGCACCTGGTACAGGTGTTATCGCAGGTGGCCCAGTTCGTGCCGTATTAGAGTTAGCTGGTATTACTGACATCTTAAGTAAATCATTAGGATCTAATACTCCAATTAATATGGTTCGCGCCACTCTTAATGGATTACAAAATCTTAAAAATGCTGAAGAAGTTGCGAAATTACGTGGCAAATCAGTAGAAGAATTATACAATTAAGGAGGGAATAGAGTTATGGCTAAATTACAAATTACCCTCACTCGTAGTGTTATTGGTCGTCCGGAAACACAACGTAAAACTGTTGAAGCTTTAGGTTTGAAAAAAACTAATTCTTCAGTAGTTGTTGAAGATAACCCTGCTATCCGTGGGCAAATCAACAAAGTAAGTCACTTAGTGACTGTAGAAGAAAAATAATTAAGGAGGTGCCGAAATGAAATTACATGAGTTAAAACCAGCTGAAGGTTCTCGTAAAGTACGTAACCGTGTCGGTCGTGGAGCGGCTACAGGCAACGGTAAAACAAGTGGACGTGGACAAAAAGGTCAAAAAGCGCGTTCAGGTGGTAGTGTAAGACCAGGTTTCGAAGGTGGACAATTACCTTTATTCCGTCGTTTACCAAAACGAGGTTTCACTAACATTAATCGTAAAGAATATGCTATTGTTAACTTAGACCAACTTAATAAATTTGAGGAAGGTACTGAAGTAACTCCAGCTTTATTAGTAGAATCTGGCGTAGTTAAAAGTGAAAAATCTGGTATTAAAGTACTAGGTAACGGTTCACTAGAGAAGAAATTGACAGTAAAAGCTCATAAATTCTCTGCTTCTGCAGCAGATGCTATTGATGCTAAAGGTGGAGCACACGAGGTGATCTAATGATTCAAACGCTTGTGAGCTTCTTTAAAACCAAAGAAGTTCGTAACAAGATCTTTTTTACACTCGCAATGTTAGTTATATTCAAAATAGGTACTTATATTCCAGCACCTGGTGTTAATCCAGCTGCCTTTGATAGTCAACAAGGTTCTCAAGGTGTCACTGACTTGTTAAACACGTTTGGTGGCGGTGCCTTGAAGAACTTTTCAATCTTTGCAATGGGTATCATGCCATATATCACTGCATCAATTGTAATGCAGTTGTTACAAATGGATATTGTACCTAAATTCACTGAATGGGCAAAACAAGGTGAAGCTGGAAGGAAAAAATTGAATAATTTTACACGGTATTTTGCAATAATACTTGCGTTCGTCCAATCTATAGGGATGGCGTTCCAATTTAATAACTACTTAAAAGGTCAATTGATCATGGATCAATCGATTACAAGTTATTTATTAATTGCTGTAGTATTAACAGCTGGAACAGCATTTTTAATATGGTTAGGTGAGCAAATTACGCAATTTGGTGTTGGTAATGGTATTTCAATTATTATCTTTGCAGGAATATTATCAACGCTTCCATCATCATTAATTCAATTTTATCAACAAGCATTCGTCGGACAAGATGACGTAACTATGGCTTGGTTAAAAGTAATTGGATTACTAGTTGGAATGGTTTTATTAACGGTTGGTGCAATTTTCGTACTACAAGCTGTACGTAAAATACCAATTCAATATGCGAAGAAACAAACAGCGCAACGATTAGGTTCACAAGCAACATATCTACCTTTAAAAGTCAATTCAGCAGGGGTAATTCCAGTTATCTTTGCAATGGCATTCTTTTTACTACCTAGAACATTAACACTGTTCTTCCCTGATGCTGATTGGGCACAAAAAGTATCAGATGTAGCAAATCCATCTAACAATATTGGAATGATCGTATATGTAGTACTAATTATTGCGTTTACGTATTTCTATGCGTTTGTACAGGTTAATCCTGAAAAGATGGCAGAAAACCTTAAGAAACAAGGAAGTTACGTTCCGGGTATTAGACCTGGAGAACAAACTAAAAAATATATTACTAGAGTACTCTATCGATTAACATTCGTTGGATCAATCTTCTTAGCTGTCATTGCAATTCTACCGATAATTGCAACTAAAGTGATGAGTTTACCGCAATCTATTCAGGTTGGCGGAACGAGTCTTTTAATTGTAATTGGTGTAGCAATTGAAACAATGAAAAGTCTTGAAGCTCAAGTGGGCCAAAAAGAATATAGAGGCTTTGGTGGTAGATAAATTGTAGGAGGGCACTTATGAATATCATTTTAATGGGTTTACCTGGAGCAGGTAAAGGAACTCAAGCGAGTGAAATTGTAAAGAAATTCCCGATTCCACACATATCTACTGGTGACATGTTCAGAAAAGCGATTAAAGATGAGACAGATTTAGGGAAAGAAGCTAAATCGTACATGGATCGTGGAGAATTAGTTCCTGATGAAGTTACTGTGGGTATCGTTAAAGAAAGAATTTCTGAAGACGATGCAAAAAAAGGATTCTTATTAGATGGCTTTCCTCGTACTATTGAACAAGCTGAAGCTTTAAATGACATTATGCAAGAGCTAGGCAGAAGCATTGATGCAGTTATCAATATAGAGGTACCTGAAGAAGAATTAATGAACCGCCTTACAGGTCGTAGAATTTGTGAGACATGCGGTACAACTTATCATCTTGTATTCAATCCTCCAAAAGTAGATGGCGTTTGTGATCTTGATGGTGGTAAATTATACCAACGTGAAGATGATAACCCTGAAACAGTTGCAAATCGTTTAAGCGTTAATGTAAAACAATCTAAACCAATTTTATCTTACTATCAAGATAAAGGTGTACTTGAAAACATTGACGGTTCTAAAGATATTAAAGAAGTTACTTCTGACGTTATTAATATCTTAGACGACTTAAAGTAGAATCAACTTAGTACGGTCTATGTATTGCAGTCATCATAGTTTGAGTAAGTATTAACGTATTGAAAAAATAAATGTGAGTGAGCTATAGCGAAAGTAATTCTTTTATTTTTGTTGAACTTATTAACACGCACTGATAGACACGTATGGTTATAGTTGATTGTTCACGATAACCAACTATAGTAAAAAGGGGGAAGTTAATAAATGGCTAAACAAGATGTAATCGAATTAGAAGGTACAGTATTAGATACTTTACCAAACGCTATGTTTAAAGTAGAATTAGAAAATGGTCACGAGATTTTGGCACACGTAAGTGGTAAAATTAGAATGAATTATATTCGTATTCTACCTGGCGACAAAGTAACAGTAGAAATGTCTCCGTATGATTTAACACGCGGCAGAATTACTTATCGTTATAAATAATCGTCACTCCATAATATAGGGAGGTATAAAAATGAAAGTAAGACCATCAGTAAAACCAATTTGCGAAAAATGTAAAGTCATTAAACGTAAAGGTAAAGTCATGGTAATTTGTGAAAACCCAAAACACAAACAAAAACAAGGTTAATAAAAGAGAGGTGTAAATAAATATGGCACGTATAGCAGGAATTGATATCCCACGTGAAAAGCGTATTGTTATTTCTTTAACTTACGTATATGGTATCGGTACTACAACAGCACAAAAAATTGTAGAAGAAGCTAATGTTTCAGCAGATACTCGCGTAAAAGACTTAACAGACGATGAATTAGGTCGTATCCGTGAAGTTGTAGATAGTTATAAAGTAGAAGGTGACTTACGTCGTGAGCAAAACTTAAACATCAAACGTTTAATGGAAATCTCATCTTATCGTGGAATCCGTCACCGTCGTGGATTACCAGTGCGCGGACAAAAAACTAAAAACAACGCACGTACTCGTAAAGGCCCAGTTAAAACTGTAGCTAACAAGAAAAAATAATAGGTAAAGGAGGCAAATTTTAAATGGCACGTAAACAAGTATCTCGTAAACGTAGAGTGAAAAAGAATATTGAAAATGGTGTGGCACACATCCGTTCAACATTCAACAATACAATCGTAACAATCACTGATGAATTTGGTAATGCTTTATCATGGTCATCAGCAGGTGCACTTGGATTCAAAGGATCTAAAAAATCAACTCCATTTGCAGCACAAATGGCAGCTGAAACTGCATCAAAATCAGCAATGGAACATGGTTTAAAATCTGTAGAAGTTACAGTAAAAGGACCTGGACCAGGCCGTGAATCAGCTATCCGTGCATTACAATCAGCTGGTTTAGAAGTAACTGCAATCCGTGACGTTACTCCAGTACCACATAATGGTTGTCGTCCACCAAAACGTCGTCGCGTATAATTTATTGTTATTGTCGCAGGTCACTGAGAAATACAGTATTAATCTAGTCGACGTACTTAAGGAGGATATTTGTAAATGATAGAAATCGAAAAACCTAGAATTGAAACAATTGAAATTAGTGAAGATGCTAAATTCGGTAAGTTCGTTGTTGAACCACTAGAGCGTGGCTATGGTACTACACTAGGAAACTCCTTACGTCGTATCCTACTATCTTCATTACCAGGTGCAGCCGTAAAATATATCGAAATTGAAGGTGTACTTCACGAGTTTTCTGCAATAGATAATGTGGTTGAAGATGTTTCTACAATCATAATGAACGTTAAAAAATTAGCGTTAAAAATCTATTCTGAAGAAGATAAAACACTAGAAATCGATGTTAAAGATGAAGGCGAAGTAACTGCAAGTGACATTACTCATGATAGTGATGTTGAGATTTTAAATCCTGAACTTAAATTGGCAACTGTATCTAAAGGTGGTCATTTAAAAATCCGTCTTGTTGCAAATAAGGGTAGAGGTTACGCATTAGCTGAACAAAATAACACTAGTGATTTACCAATTGGAGTAATTCCTGTTGATTCACTTTATTCACCTGTTGAGCGTGTAAACTATACAGTAGAAAATACACGTGTAGGACAAAGTAGTGATTTTGATAAACTAACATTAGATGTGTGGACAAATGGATCTATTACACCACAAGAATCAGTTTCATTAGCTGCTAAGATAATGACTGAACACTTAAACATCTTTGTTGGATTAACTGATGAAGCACAAAATGCTGAAATCATGATTGAAAAAGAAGAAGATCAAAAAGAAAAAGTACTAGAAATGTCTATTGAAGAATTAGACTTATCCGTGCGTTCATACAATTGTTTAAAACGTGCAGGTATTAATTCTGTTCAAGAATTAGCTGATAAATCTGAAGCTGATATGATGAAAGTACGTAATTTAGGTCGTAAATCTTTAGAAGAAGTGAAATACAAACTTGAAGATTTAGGTTTAGGCTTAAGAAAAGAAGATTAATTAAAAAGGAGGTCAACTCATGGGTTACAGAAAATTAGGTCGTACTTCTGATCAACGTAAAGCAATGTTACGTGATTTAGCTACTTCACTTATCGTTAGTGAGCGTATCGAAACTACAGAAGCACGTGCAAAAGAACTACGTAGTATTGTAGAGAAATTGATCACTTTAGGTAAAAAAGGCGATTTAGCTTCTCGTCGTAATGCTATTAAAACTTTGCGCAATGTTGAAATTCTAAACGAAGATGAAACTACGCAAACTGCAGTACAAAAATTATTCGGTGAAATTGCTGAACGTTATGCTGAGCGCCAAGGTGGCTACACTCGCATTCTTAAAGCAGGTCCACGTCGCGGTGACGGTGCTGAATCAGTAATTATCGAATTAGTATAATTTTAATATAAAATATACGTGCTACTACGTATAAAGCAAATGAGTGCAACGATAATGTTTGCCACATACAAATATTGTCTAGCTCAGAGTACCCCATCTAACCAAATAATGTTTAAAGCGTGAACTCAATATTTGATGGGGTGCGCGCTTTTTTATTTAAGCTATAGTGTGAGCTATGGCTTTTTTTATTTATATAAGTAAATCATCTTATCTATTCAGAAGATATACATTGACTATAAAATCATGTAAAATAGAACAGGTATATAAAGCTTTTAGGAGGAGTCTAAATGGGAGACATATCAACACCTATAGTACAATTTAACGATGTTTCATTTAACTATAAAAGTGATGAACCTTTAGCATTGAGTGATGTCTCCTTCTCTATTCCTAAAGGAAAGTGGACATCTATTGTAGGACACAATGGTTCCGGCAAATCTACTATTGCAAAATTAATGGTAGGTATTGAGAAGGCCACTAGTGGAGAGGTATTATATGATGGCCAAGTAGTAAATGAAAATTTATTAACGGAAGTACGTCAAAATGTAGGAATCGTCTTTCAAAATCCAGAAAATCAATTTGTTGGTGCTACAGTTGAGTTTGATGTTGCCTTTGGGTTAGAAAATCAAGGAATCTCACATGCTGAAATGCATCAAGTGGTTCCGCAGGCATTGGCAGAAGTAGATATGACTGAGTATGCTCAAAATGAGCCGCAATCGTTATCTGGTGGGCAAAAACAACGTGTAGCAATTGCAGGGGTTTTAGCGTTAAATGCGCAAGTTATCGTATTGGATGAGGCTACTTCAATGTTAGATCCTGAGGGAAGACAATATTTGAATCAATTAATTAGACAAGTAAACGCAGAAAAAGAAGTAACGATTATTTCAATCACACATGATTTGTCTGAAGCTATGGAGGCGGATCACTTAATAGTGTTAGATAAAGGGACGGTATTCCATAGTGGTTCCCCAGAGGAGATATTTAATCAAGGTTCAGCTCTTAAAGATATCGGCCTCGATTTACCATTTTCTATGCGCATACATGAACTATTAGGATATCCTTTAGAATACGTTACTTATCAAGGATTGGTGGATAAACTATGACTGTTAATTTTAATCACGTTAATTTCATTTATCAACAGGGAACGCCGTATGAGTATCAAGCACTTAATAATATAGTGACTGAATTCCAAGATGGTAAATATTATGCGATTATTGGACAAACAGGTTCCGGAAAATCTACTTTAATTCAACATTTTAATGGTTTGTTAAAACCGACATCTGGCAAAATGCAATTTAATGAAGTAACAATTCAGCGTAAAACCAAAGATAAGCACTTACGTACGATTCGTAAAAATGTAGGTATGGTTTTTCAATTTCCTGAATCTCAATTATTTGAAGATACAATTGAGAGAGAGATAACATTTGGACCGAAAAATTTTGGCATGGATGTTGAAAAAGTTAAGCACAAAGCCTTTCAATTATTGTTAGACTTTGGTTTTACAAGAGAAGTGATGTCACAATCGCCCTTTCAAATGTCAGGTGGTCAAATGCGCAAAATAGCATTGACTGCTATTTTAGCAATGGACCCTGATATTATTATTCTTGATGAACCGACTGCTGGATTAGATCCACAAAGCCGCAAGCAAATTATGGAAAAAATTAAGCATTTACAGCAACAAGAACAAAAAACTATTATTTTAGTTTCACACGAAATGAATGACGTTGCACGTTATGTCGAAGAAGTAAAGATAATGAGGCAAGGACATATTGTACACACATGTACGCCAGAAGAGTTATTTGCTGATAAAGCATATGTTGAACAATTACATTTAGCAGTACCAGATATTGTCCAATTACAAAGAGATATTGAGCAGAAACATAATATACATTTTGATAAATTGGCATTAACAGAACAGTCGTTTGTAAAAATGTATAAGGAGTGGCAAAACAATGAAAGATAAGTTTATTATTGGAAGATATTTGCCGCTTAATACTTTTATTCATCATATAGATCCTAGAGCAAAATTAATATTTGTCTTTCTCTTCATTATTTTAATTTTTCTGGCACATTCATTTGCTACATATGCATGGTTATTTGTATTAATTATTTCCATTTTAAAAGCTGCGAGGATACAGTTATGGTATCTTATTAAAGGTTTAACACCAATTTGGATTTTTCTCATATTCACATTTATCATGCATTTATTTTTAACTAAAGGTGGCACACGGTTAGTTGAAATAGGCTTTATATCTATTGATACAGAGGGTATTTTAGAGGGTATATTTATTGTTTTGAGACTGATGTTTATTATGATGATTTCAACAATTATGACACTCACAACAAGCCCTATAGATCTGACAGATGCCTTTGAAAAATTATTAGCCCCCTTAAAACTAATTAAGATACCTGTACATCAATTAAGTATGATGATGTCGATTGCATTGAGATTTATACCTACGTTAATGGTTGAACTAGATAAAATTATCTTATCACAAAAATCACGGGGGTCTGAAATTAGCGCAGGCAGTATAGTGAATCGAGTACGGGCATTTATTCCTTTACTAATTCCATTATTTATATCTGCATTTCAACGTGCCGAAGATTTGGCTATTGCTATGGAAGTGAGAGGCTATGATACTAACGCTATTAGGTCTAGTTATCGCAAGCTAGAATGGAAGCAAACTGACACATTAGTTATATTAACAATTATACCCATTATAATTGTTTTAATTTTGTTGAAATATTTAGGAGTGTAAATCATGCGTATATTAGTTAAAATTTCATATTTAGGAACACAGTTTATGGGTTTTCAAATTCAGCAATCAGGTAGAACTGTGCAGCAACAATTTGAAAAAATCTTAAAACGCATGCATAAGCGACATGTTCGTATTCACCCGACAAGTAGGACTGATAGAGGTGTCCATGCGTTAGAACAATATTTTCATTTTGATACGGAGTTAAATATTGCACCAGAAAAGTGGAAATATGCTATGAATAGTGCCTTACCAGATGATATACTTGTGCATGATGTAACTGTTGTGGATGATGAATTTCATTGTAGATATGACTGTTTAGGAAAGTCGTATCGTTATAAAGTGTATCAAACTTCACAGCGTGATCCATTCCAAAGTGGCTTAAAAACGCACGTAAATGTCCAGTTAGATTTAACTAAAATGAATCAAGCTGCACAAGCTTTTGTTGGCACACATGATTTCACAGGATTTTGTTCCCAAAAAACAGAAGTAGAAAGTAAAGTTAGAACTTTATATCAAAGTGAAATTATAGCTAACTCAGATGGTTTTGACTATGTCGTTACCGGATCAGGTTTTTTATATAATATGGTTAGAGTATTGGTGGCATTTTTAATTGAAGTAGGTAAAGGCAAACGGCAGCCTGAAGATGTTCCCCGCTTGCTCGAATCTAAAGATAGAAATGAAGTGCCATTTACTGCACCTGCAGAAGGACTTTATTTAGAGCATGTTTATTTGTCAGAAGCAACACTATTAGAAGATTTTGGAAATGACATAACAATTCACAGAAAAAAATCATTACAAAATGACTAAATTAGATTGACAAATAGACATAAAAATTATAAGATTACTAACGGTATTGTTTTATATCACCCCACGATAAGCCCCGGAAACTTATTGTGTTACTAGATATATAAGCAGGTAGAACAACAGTTAACAAATAAATGAAATCTCAGCTTTACATCGTAACAAATTATGTACTAACAAAAGACGAAACATTTATTTCTTAGGAGGACAATTATTATGCGTCAAACATTTATGGCTAATGAAGCAAACATTGAGCGCAAATGGTATGTTATTGATGCTGAAGGACAAACATTAGGTCGTTTATCTTCAGAAGTAGCAACTATCTTACGCGGTAAAAATAAAGCAACTTACACACCACACGTTGATACAGGTGATTATGTAATCATCATCAATGCTGGTAAAATCCAATTCACTGGAAACAAAGCACAAGACAAAGTTTACTATCGTCACTCAAATCACCCAGGCGGTATCAAATCAGTTACTGCTGGTGAATTAAGAGAAAAAAATCCAGAACGTTTACTTGAAACTTCAATTAAAGGTATGTTACCAAGCACTCGTTTAGGCGAAAAACAAGGCAAAAAATTATTTGTATATGGTGGCGCTGAACATCCACACGCTGCACAACAACCAGAAAACTACGAGTTACGTGGTTAATTAGAAGGAGGAAATTACATTGGCACAAGTTGAATATAAAGGCACAGGCCGTCGTAAAAACTCAGTAGCACGTGTACGTTTAGTACCAGGTGAAGGTAACATGACAGTTAATGGTCGTGACGTACGTGACTACTTACCATTTGAATCATTAATTTTAGACATTAACCAAGCATTCGACGTTACAGAAACAAAAGGTAACTACGATGTATTAGTAAATGTTCACGGTGGAGGATTCACTGGACAAGCACAAGCTATCCGTCACGGAATCTCTCGTGCATTATTAGAAGCAGATCCTGAATACAGATCTTCATTAAAACGTGCTGGATTACTTACACGTGACCCACGTATGAAAGAACGTAAAAAACCAGGTCTTAAAAAAGCACGTCGTTCACCACAATTCTCAAAACGTTAATTATTGGTGTCATTTCAAAGCACTTCCCAATTGGGAAGTGCTTTTTTTATGTTTTAATTTCACTCTGAATAAAATAAAAGAACTAACCCCAAATTTCTGGCTAGTTCTTTTAAATATATTACTTAGTTGTCATCATTTAATTGTCCTAAAAGTTCAACTAAACGAATACGATTATTTGTTCCATATACATGGGGAAGTATCATAATTTCATCAGCGTTATATTCTGTAGCTAATGATGACAATCGCTGTCTAACATTATTAGGGGTATCAGCTATGACTCGACGTTTATTTTGTTCGAATTTTTGATATTCACGTGCAGAAAAACCACGATTGACAGTAAAGTCAATAGAAGGATAAACAGTAGGTTGATCTAAATAATTTATCCGTAATAACCATAAATGAAAAGGCTGCTCTAAAGCGGAGACTTGTTCTTGAGTATCAGCTGTAATGACAAAAGTAGCAACGATGACATAAGGTGGTTGTTCGTGACGATATTGCAAGTATTCTTGCTTGTAAGTTTGAATCATTTGTTTAATTTTCGTTGTCGGTTGTCCCATCAATGCTACTACTAGAGGTAAGCCTTGTTTAGCAGCTAATTTTGCACTATCTACACTAGTAGAAAGTAAATACATTGAAGGTTGTGTACTAATCATAGGTGTAGCATACAATGCGTGAAAACGATTGTGTGTGTTTATGTCATCATTAAAATATGTCGATAAATCGATGAGTTGTTGCTCGTAATTTACAGTTGCTGTTTTGTTTTCGTTTAATGCAGCGTTAACGTTTGGAAAACTCGGTGAACGTCCTATACCTAAGTCAACACGACCGGGGTGTCTAGCTTCCATTGTTTTAAATTGTTCTGCTACTTTATATGCACTATAATGTGGCAACATAACACCGCCACTACCTATATTAATTGATGTTGTATTTTCTAACAGTGACATCATAATCATTTCAGGAGAACTCGAAGCAACCGAAAATACTTGGTGATGCTCTGCAATCCAATAGCGATGATAATGATACTGTTCAGCAACTTTAGCTAAGGCAATAGTATGATTTAATGCAGATGTGGCATTTTCGCCCTCAAAAATTGGCACATAATCTAAAATACTTAATTTCATCCCACACGTTCCTCCATATTGACCATAATAATACGATTATCATAACATTCACTAATTAATTAATCACTTTGATTGATTCCAGTAAGAAGTAAATATAGAATTAACTTGAAATATTATTTTTATACGGAGGCGATAAATTATGAAAGCTGAACAAATTCTATTAGCCAAAAGACCTCAAGGTGTACCTACGGACGATGTGTTTAAATATGAAACCGTGGATTTAGCAGACCCTAGTGACGGAGAAATACAAGTTGAAGCAATTTATATTTCTGTAGATCCTTATATGAGAGGGCGAATGAATGAAGGTAAGTCTTATGTACAGCCATTTGAAGTAAATAAACCTTTAAATGGTCATATTGTCGCTCGAGTAATAAAGAGTAAAGCACAAGGGTTTAGTAATGGTGACATTGTAGTCGGCCGTTT
Source organism: Staphylococcus sp. GDY8P72P (assembly GCF_016890655.1). NCBI lineage: Bacteria > Bacillati > Bacillota > Bacilli > Caryophanales > Staphylococcaceae > Staphylococcus > Staphylococcus sp. GDY8P72P. Next base: position 116,432 of record NZ_JAFEQJ010000019.1, read on the forward strand.
ACCGTGGCAAACAGCTGTTAATATTCAACCTGATGATGTAACTAAAGTAACTCAAACTGACATACCTCTACATTTATATTTAAGTGTTTTAGGTATGACAGGTCAAACGGCGTATCATGGTTTATTAAAAATTGGGCAACCTAAAGCAGGTGAAACTGTAGTTGTTTCTGCGGCGTCTGGTGCAGTCGGCTCTGTAGTAGGTCAAATTGCCAAATTAAAAGGTGCACGTGTTGTTGGTATAGCGGGTGGTAAGGAAAAAACTGATTATCTCGTTACAGAATTAGGATTTGACGCAGCCGTTGATTATAAAGATTCACAATATGCCTCATTATTAGCAGATGCTGTGCCAGATGGTGTAGACGTATACTTCGAAAATGTTGGTGGGCATGTCGCTGATGAAGTATTGAAGCATTTAAATCAATTTGCACGTATTCCTGTCTGTGGAGCGATTTCAGGATATAATGACGTAGAAATAGATCATGGTCCTAGAATTCAGCCGATATTAATTAAATCACAAGCACTAATGCAAGGTTTCATTGTTGCAAATTATGCAGATGATTTTGCAAATGCTAGTAAAGAACTTGCACAATGGGTAACAGAAGATAAAATTAAAAGTAAAACATCAATTATGGATGGCTTTGAGCATTTACCACAAGCATTTAGAAATTTATTTACTGGTGATAATTTTGGTAAACAAGTTGTACGTGTAAAAGATCTCGAATAGAAAGGAAATGACATAACATGAAAGCAATAGTTGCAGATCGTGCTTTTTCATTAGAAGAAGGTAATCATTTTTACGAATTAGATATTGATACACCTCAACCACAAGATAAAGAATTACTGGTTCGTGTCGAAGCGATTAGTGTGAATCCTGTTGATACTAAAATTAGACAATCACCGGTACAAAACGGACCAAGGATTCTAGGCTATGATTGTGTTGGTACAATAGAGGCCATAGGTGATAATGTAACACTGTTTGATATTGGTGACACCGTGTATTATTCAGGCTCACCAGACTGTCAAGGTTCGAATCAAGAATATCAACTTGTTAATGAGCAGCTTGTTGCTTTGAAACCTCAAAATTTATCCAATATAGAAGCTGTAGGCATTCCATTAACTGCGTTAACAGCGTCAGAAACTTTATTTGATGTATTCGGTATTTCTCATATTGCTGAAGATAATGTAGGTAAGTCTATACTTATTATCAATGGAGCTGGTGGAGTAGGAAGTATTGCTACCCAAATTGCTAAACAGTATGGACTCTACGTTATTACAACTGCTTCTCGTGATGCGACAGTAGAATGGTCGCAACAAATGGGTGCTGACGTAGTACTTAACCATAAAGAAGATTTGAGAGCAGCGTTTAAATCACATGAGTTAGCAGAAGTAGATTTTGTATTTTGTACATTTAGTACTGACATGTATTACGAAGTTATGATTGATTTAGTCAAACCACGTGGAAAAATTGCTACTATTGTAGCATTTAATGACAAACAAGATTTAAACTTATTAAAAAATAAAAGTGTGACCTTTACACATGAATATATGTATTCAAGACCTTTGCATAAAACTGATGATATGATTATGCATCATCGTTATTTAAATGATGTAACAGCTAACTTGGAAGCGGGAATCTACCAACCTACCACAAATAAAGTCATTGAAGGTTTAACGGCAGAATCACTTTATACTGCACATGAACTATTAGAGTCTAATCAGATGATTGGAAAATTAGTTATTAACTTAATAAATGATTGAACTAACAACTAATAGTAAACTCGAGAGTTAATGTATCAAGTGAATACAATTATATAGAGTTACACAATTTATTAGCTTTGTTAAAATATGAAGGCGAATATAACAATCTATTCCAATTATAGATTGTTATGTTCGCCATTTTTATTAGTTAAACATGCATTAAATGTATAATTTGCATGTCGTAGGGTATAAGTTATATATCAAATTAACCGGAGTGAATGGATTATGCGAATGAAATCAATTACGGGAGTATTTTGGGTTGCATTACTTATCTGTACTGGATTTGTAATATACGGTGCAATATGGCCAAAAACACTGGAAACTATAACTCAAAATATTACTTCCTTTATAGCAGTTAATTTTGGCTGGTACTATTTACTATTAGTATTATTTATTTTAATAGTTTGTATTTATTTATTATTTTCTAGATATGCCAGTATTACTTTAGGAAAAGAAGGGGAAGATCCTGAATTCTCACTAAAATCATGGTTTGCGATGTTATTTAGTGCTGGTATGGGTATTGGTTTAGTCTTTTGGACTACTGCAGAACCTATAAGTCATGCTTTCACTATGACACCAATACATAAAGCAGGAACACAAACAGCTATCAATGAAGCAATGCAATTTTCATTTTTTCATTGGGGTATTCATGCTTGGGCTGTGTACGGGATTGTGGCTTTAATATTTGCTTATTTTAGTTTTCACAAAGGTTATCCCGGTCTTGTTAGTGCAACTTTAATGCCATTGTTTGGCGAAAAAACTATGCGTGGTCCTCTAGGACAAGCGATAGATGTACTGGCCATTATTGCGACAGTTACTGGAGTGGCAGCTACATTAGGTTTTGGAGCTTTACAAATTAACGAAGGTTTAAACTTTTTATTCAATATACCATCTAATTTTGGTGTTCAAGTTGTTATTATAATTATTGCTACTATCTTATTTACTTGGTCAGCGTGGTCAGGTATAAATAAAGGAATTAAAAGCCTTAGTAATATTAATATGGCATTAGCTTTTGTCGTATTAGTTGCCTTATTCTGTGTAGGACCAACATTGAGTATTTTAAATACTTTCACTAATGGCTTGGGAGATTACATTGCCAACTTTTTCAAAATGAGTTTACGTATTCCACAATCTGGTGGAGAGAAATTCCAATGGCTACAAAATTGGACTATTTTCTACTGGGCATGGTGGATTTCATGGGCACCATTTGTTGGTATCTTTATTGCACGTGTTTCACGCGGTAGAACTATCAAAGAATTTATCTTAGGTGTGTTATTCGTACCGGCACTTGTTTGTTTCATATTCTTTGCAGTATTTGGCACATCAGCTATTTATTTGCAGCAGCATGGTATAGCAGATATAGCTAAGTATGCAACTGAAACGGCTACTTTTGCTACATTAGAACATTATCCGTTAGGATTTATATTAAGTTTAATAACATTAGTAGTTATCATGATTTTCTTTGTTACTTCAGCTGATTCAGCTACCTATGTGTTAGGAATGCTCAGCTCGAAAGGACATATTAATCCTACAAGTTTTGTCAAAGTAAGTTGGGGAGTAATTTTAGCGCTGTTTGCAATGATCATGATTTATACAGGTGGTACTCAATCCATACAAAATTTACTGATTATTGCTGCACTACCATTTTCAATAGTAATTATATTAATGATATGGTCGTTATTTAAATCTTTAGCGATTGAAAAGCCGAGAAATCAACAGTTTAAGTTAGCTCAGTCGAAACATCAGGAATTAAAAATGAAAGAAGATTAAATAAGACAGGTACAATTTGATAGCTAAGTTATTATATATGACGAAATTTTATCTACTAGTACATGTTTAAAAGAAAATTGTAATAAAAAAAATAAAATAACGTTTTTAAGATTAACAAACGGGGTAATACTTCTGTATGGCTCGTTGTACTTGTACATAATAAAAATGCATAGGAGGTGTCATACGGGTGAAAAGACTAAAAAACTTTATTTTAGGGCTCTTAATTGTCGTCATTGTTGGTTTCTTATTGTTTATGTACCTTGACGATTCTAGAATAACAAAATATCAAGATTACTTATTACAATATAGTTGGTTTAAACCTACATTGATTGGGTTAGCAGCCTTTCTAATTTTAATAGGTTTGATTTTAGTATTTAGCTTATTTAAACCGACACACAGAAAGCCAGGCTTATATAAAAATTACGCAGATGGACATATTTATGTCTCCCGTAAAGCAGTTGAAAAATCGGCTTATGACACAGTAGTGAAATATGACGAAATTAGACAACCGAATGTAGTCGCAAAGCTTTATAATAAAAAGAAAAATCCGCATATAACAATCAAAGCAGATTTCTTTGTACCAGGTGACGTACAAGTTGGTAGTTTAACTGAACAAGTGAGAGAAGACATTAAACAAAATGTTGAACACTTTACAGAAATTCCAGTTAAAAAATTAGAAGTTAACGTTAGAGATCAAAAATCTTCAGGTCAACGCGTGTTGTAAGGGAGGGTAATCATGACTAACAATAACAATCAAAATGAACAAGATTCAACACAAGTAGTAGTGGATTTTTTCAAAACATTTAAATGGCGTATTATCGGTTTTCTAGCCTTCTTAATTATCGCAATATTATTTTTAACACTCGGCTTTTGGAAAACTATATTAATTATTATATTGTGTTTAATCGGTATTGGTATCGGGTATACTAAAGACCGTAAGCAAGATTTCTTAAACTTCCTTAACCGGTGGAGTTAAAGCTATAGTCTTCATCGGAAGCAATAATAATAAATGATTAATTTCATAAAAAAAGGAGAAATAAATATGGCAGTAGATAACAATAAAGCTAAACAAGCTTATGACAACCAAACAGGTGTAAATGAAAAAGAACAAGAATTACAACAACAACAGCAACAAGACAAACAAGAACCAGAATTCTCAAACAAATTAACTTTCTCAGATGAAGTTATTGAAAAAATTGCTGGTATTGCAGCTCGTGAAGTTAATGGTATTTTAGAAATGAAAGGCGGATTCGTCGACAGTATTTCTAATTCATTTGGAAATAATAGTGGTAACGTAACACGTGGTGTAAGCGTTGAAGTCGGTGAAAAACAAGCTGCAGTTGATTTAAAAGTTATCGTAGAATATGGTGAATCAGCACCAAAAATCTTCCGCAAAGTGACTGAATTAGTGAAAGAACAAGTTAAATATATTACAGGTTTAGACGTTGTGGAAGTTAATATGCATGTTGAAGATGTAATGACTAAAAAAGAATGGTCACAAAAAAATGAAAAAAGCCAAAGTTCAAGCAATAGCCAAGACAAAGGCTTACAATAATTAATAGTAAATAAGAGGTTGGAACAATATTGATTTGCTCCAACCTCTTTTCATATTGGTAGTAGCTGAATGTTTGGTATATTGGCAGTTTTTATGCACGCTTTCCGTGGGCACTGCCTCAGCCTGTAGTCTTCGGCTAGTGCTTTACCCACAGGAGTCGGCATAAATCACTGTCAACAGGATATAGGTTATATATGTATCAGATGATTTGATAGGTCGACATTATCTCCTACTAACGTAAATATACGAAAAAGCACTACTATTTTGACAAAACTATATAAATAGAAAATAAACAAACCTTTCGCAAATTAATGCAAAGAATTTTTCTACGGTATGGAGGCTTGGACGACATTGATTCGTCCTAGTCTTTTTTATATTGGCAGTAGCTGACTGCATTGAAAATGCGCTTCAAACCAAGCTTGTTTCAATGCTAGTCATCCTTGCCGGGGTGGGACGACGAAATCATTTNNTTCTGTCCCACTTCATGTTTTTGTCGAAACCCTTTTTCATATTGGCAGTAGCTGACTGCATTGAAAATGCGCTTCAAACCAAGCTTGTTTCAATGCTAGTCATCCTTGCCGGGGTGGGACAACGAAATCATTTTTTCAAAATCAGATTTCTGTCCCACTCCCTTTTTTGTTAGAAGCTAACAGTGTGGACTTATAGAGAGGCAATTAAACAATTGTTGTGTTGATAGTTTAATGTGCAACGACGATTGTTTTTAATTATGTAGTGGATTATTAACTTTTACATAGGTGTAATAATCCGCTTCATCAACTAACCGCATAGTTGTAACACATTTATAGTCAATAGTCGGAGCAAACAGAATTTCTTTAAAGTTATTAATTCTGTTACTATTATCCATTGATTGTGCAACTTCATCGAGTTTTTGTTCAATTAAAGTTCTGACATTTGACCAGATTATATTTTCTATATGAGGGGCATCCCAAATTTTTACTGCTGTCAGTATAAGCTCTCCGATATGATTTTGAACGGTTGAATAAAAGGCTTTGTTCAACACTGTTTGTGCATTTGAGGTTAAGATCAGTGATTTTTGATGAAAGTTTTTTGTACTGTATCCCATAGCATTTAATTGTTGAGTATCAATGCGTAATCCTTCAAAATCACGAATATAAATATGGTGTAATGCACCAGTGTTATCAATTGAAATAATAGCATTTTGTAAATGTGCTTCTAGAGCTATTCCATATTTGGCTACTAAAGGTATTACTAAGTCGCAAAGTGTTTTACTATAATGTGTTAACCAAGCTATAGCTGCTGTTTCTATAGAGTCAAAAGCGTAATTGTCATAATAACGCGTGATTAATGTTTCTAAAGGAGTTTCACTATTATAAACATGACAACTAACTAAACTAGAAGGCACTATTGGGGTACTATCATTTTCGATTAGCTGATAAATATTTTCGCGAAATAAAGTAGCAATTTGTTCACTACGCTTTGTTTGCTGCTGCTCAGAGCTATTGTAATAATGTAAACCAGCTATTTCATCGACAGTTGAAGCTTGTATATTCTTGAATAAATTATCTTGAGATATGATATCTTTTAAAATATTTGATACTAATGGTCCATTAAATGTTGTTTGTTCAGATAAAGTTCGAATTTCACCTGTAATATGTACGTTGGTAGCCAATTTAATATGTGGTGTCGTATCTACTTTTGGCATTAATGTTCTAAAAGAGAGACCAGCATAATAATCTAATTGATAATTTAAAGGAATATAAAAACTAGATTGTATGAGGTCATCATATTGCGATTTGAAAATTGTCTCAAATTGCCATGGATGTATAACAAGTACATAATAGTTTGGCAGTTGAGAATGTCCTACTTCAGCGACGACACATTGTCGCAAGTTTGGAAATCGTTGAAATAAAGCTTCATTGTAATCGGATGTAAGTGATTGTGACTTTGCCACTGACTTATGTAATAACGCAAAATGCAGTGAAATGGGCTTATCGAATTCTGCTGAGTATTGAATGGCTTCTCTTGCTGTTAGCCCTTTACGTAACTTAGCGCCTGGATGTAAAGGATGTCCTTCAATGACAGACTGTTCTGAGCGTAAATAACTATCTTTACTGTTTTCAATTAATGTCCACAACGGTGCTGTAACTTGTGAAAATGAATATAGTTGATAACTTAGTGCTAACGCTAAATTGGCAATACTGTTTTCAAGATCCATTTTAAATTGCAACGTTGCATTAGTATCTAATTTTGGTAATTCAGTTAATATGCAATTTAAAATTAGCTCTGGATGTGTGATACGTGTTAATTTATCTTCTTCTAAAAAATAAAATGGACCTTCCACGTCTACACGATTAAATGCATACATCCCCACAATAGGTGCTATTATTACTTTATTTGAATTTGAGAAGTAGAGCTGTAGTACATGTGAGCGACTCGTTTTCAAAGTAAAAGGTATGTCAGTAACTTCTCTGATAGAACTGTTATTATAACAATTTGCTAAGTTCTCTCTATACATTGATGCTACCAAGCGTTGGGTTATTTTATCTCTACTTAGTGAGATAGCACTTTTGAATTTGTCAGCCCACTGTGATTCATTGGTAGATAAATAAGTATAAGCAGACGCTTCTTCAGGAGTAAGTTGTATATTTAAATCGTTATAATTATTTATATTTGTCATAACCCACCTCAAAAAATTTATTTTACAAATGCATTTTATATTTGTACAATCAATAGTATCTATAATGATAATGGTTATCAATTAAGTGTGGGAGTATTTTCCCATACCTTTATACTAGCGTTATACTTTATTATTAAATTTTATCATATATTGTGTGGTTATCACATGTAGTAAGTTAAACCGTAGCTATTTAGACGAAGTAATTTAATTATTTTATGTTATTAAATATTGCCGAGTTAGCATGGATTTTAACAATATTATCAGCAGTATTTTACAATAACTATGTTTAGTTTATTGAATGAATGAACAGCATGTATAGTGAAATTTGGGAAGTAAAAATGGAGGACACCTATTATATGGAATATACAACAAGACAGTTGGCAGATTTAAATGTTCAACATCGAATATTAAATGCCATTATTAAAGAAGACATAGCTTCAGACAACTTAAAATTGCAAGTCGAAGATAGTAAATTATACATTCAATATAAAGGTCAAATCTTAGAAGTTTGTTATACACAGGCTAGTGCTATGAAACGATATAGGTTGAGTGGTTTTATTACGTATAAACGAGGACAACAATCAATTAAGATAGACAATTTAGAGCAATTATTAGCAATTTTAAATGATAATTTTGATTTAAAGATTAGCCAACAGTTAACTTCAGAGCTGATTTCTAGTAGAACAGGTTTTATGTTAATCTATGAACAATTTGACAATAGACAGCAAAATATTGCTGACAGTCTGAAGTTTTCACGTATGCCTCAAAATATAAATTTTTGTGCATGGTTACAGCACATTGTTGAACAAGGTGAAGTTGACGAGTTAACTGTTTCAGAGGGGTTGGTTATTGAAGGACATCCTACACATCCGCTTAGTAAAACAAAACTTCCCTTATCTGAAGCGGATATGAAACTATATTCACCTGAATTTGGTCAAATTATTCCACTAAAACTGATGGTTATCCATAAAGATAAAGCGGTAGCGACTTCCATGGAAGATCATGAACAATATATGTTGGATGTGGTGTTGCCAGATTACAAATATTGCTTGAAAGCATTTTTGGAATCTCAACAATTGAACTTAAAAGATTACCAAGTAATATTAGTTCATCCATGGCAATATGAACATGTTATTGTAGACACATTTAAGGAGTGGATTCTAGAAGGCTATTTATTACCTACTCCATTTGAGGTTCCATCTAAAGCGACATTGTCTTTCAGAACTATGGAGCTAGTAGGGCGCCCATTTCATGTCAAATTACCTATAAAAGTGCAAGCAACTAGTGCTATTCGTACAGTGGGGCATGTTACTACTATCGATGGACCACACGTAAGTTATGAATTGCAACAGTTAACTAAAGCATATCCATTACTCCAAGTTGCTACGGAACCATTTGGATTATATGCAAATACTGAAGCGGCAAAGGCTAAGCATTTGTCGTATATTATACGTAGTAAACCTCACATTTCTTATAATGGTTTGACGTTAGTTTCGGCGTGTTTAGTGAATAAAAACCCAGTAGATGGTAACACCATAATTGATAGCTACTTAGAATGGCTAAATTATGACATAAACCAGTCCTCAATCAACGAATTTTTACAGCATTATGCATATGCGTTGATTACACCGCTCATAGCTTATATTCAAGATTATGGAATAGCACTAGAAGCACATATGCAAAATACGGTTGTTAATTTAGGACCTGATTTTCAAATGCGCTTTATTGTTAGAGATTTAGGTGGATCCAGAATAGACTTAGATACTTTAAAAACTACGGCACCACAAATCAATGTCATGAATGATAGTTTGTTGGCAGATAATATCGTGGATGTAATAGCTAAATTTCAACATTCAGTAATTCAAAATCAATTTGCTGAATTAATACATCATTTCGGACAATATAAACAGGTGAATGAAGCAGAGTTATTTCAAATAGTGTCGGAAATCGTCAATGCAGCAATAGATGATAATAAACCACATGCGTCAGAATTACGTCAACAATTATTTGCACCCACAATTAAAGTTAAAGCTTTATTACGCATGAGAATGGAAAATAAAGTGAAACAATATATCACAACTGAAATCGATAATCCTATATGTGAAGAGGGGTGGAAGTAAAGTGCAATTAACAATTAATTTATCCAAAATTCAATATAACGCCAAAGTTTTACTGACATTACTGAATGAACATCATGTACATTTTACACCTGTAACTAAATGTATTGCTGGAGATCAAGTTATAGTAAATGAGTTAAAAAAATTAGGTATTACGCACTTTGCAGATGCACGAATTGATAATATTAAAAAAGCTACAGCTAAAGATATTACATATACAATGTTGCGTAGTCCTGGCCAAAATGAACTACAAGAAATTGTTAAACTTTCTAAAATAAGTATTCAAACTGAACTGAAGTCAATTAAAGCATTAAATGCAGTAGCTAAAAGCGAAGGAACAAAACATGAAATACTTTTAATGATAGATTGGAAAGATGCACGTGAAGGTGTACTTACGTATGATGTCATCAGTTATATAAATGAGATTTTAAAATTACATCATATTTGTCTCGTTGGTCTTGCGTTTAATTTTATGTGTTTTAATACACTTCCTCCATCTGAAGATGATGTAGATATGATAAATCATTTTATCAAAACAATAGAAACTGATACTCAATATCATTTTAAAATCATTTCTGGTGGTAACTCTAGTATGTTGACACAAATGTTTTACAATGATTTAGGGAAAATAAACGAATTACGAATTGGGGAAACATTATTCAGAGGTGTAGATACGATAACGAGTCAGCCTAGTCCTATTCTGTTTCAAAATTCGATCGTGTTAGAAGGAGAAATTCTTGAAATTAAACCGAGACTTGATATGGCATCTGGGAAACACTATTTGCAAGCTATCGTTGATATTGGTTATTTAGATACGGCAATTAATGGTTTAACAGCACGCAACAGACAAGTGAAAATAATAGGTGCAACAAGTGAGCATTTAATGATAGATTTGATAAATTGTGATTACTATCAAGTCGGAGATAACTTAGAATTTGAATTAAACTATCATGCTTTAGCACAAAGCATGTACATGGAAAATATACCTAAAAATTACATCACGGATAATGGCATAACAATAATGACTCAAAGTTTAAATGCCAAACAACTTAACAGCTTTAAATTATAACAATGCTTTAGTTTTTATAATCATTAAAAAGAACTGAGTTTGAGAGTAGTAGGTAGCTGAAATTAAGGTAAAAATAGCCGATAGAGTTATAGATGAGTAGGTTCGAAATTAGTCAGTTATACAGATAAAATAAAACATTGCATTTGAAAGCGTTTTCATATAAAGTAGAGGTAATTCAAAGACAATATTATTTGAATTACCTTATTTAAGTTATTTATCAAATGGTGAAAGGCGCGTGTATAAAAAACTTATCATTTACATATTTATACACAATGGGTTATAATAATCGCTGTGTGAATTTTGCTATATGCATAAAAAATACCACCTAAGGGGTGATAATGAAGTGAATCAATATAGTAAATCGCAAATTATAAAAGGTCGTATTAAGTTTATAATTATGTCATTGATTGGTATTATTTTATTTTTAACACCAATTTCCGTGACTCAAGATGGTAAAAAGGAAACTACTTTAACTGTAGCTTATTTAGCAGGACAAGTAAAAACGTTAATTGGCGATGCGATGCCACTTATCATTGTTATTATTATTACGCTATCTGGGATATTATCAGTGTTATGTTCCACGATTTTGAAACATAAATTAAAACCTGAAGGGTTATTATACAATGCTTTCAACGTTAAAATGGTTTGGCTATTACTTAGAATATTAGCTGTAGTATTTGTATGGTGTACTTATTTAAAAGTAGGGAGCGAAGTAATTTATTCTGAAGATACTGGTGGTTTAGTGTTTTCTAGTTTATTACCAACGCTAGTAACGATATTTTTCTTTGCGGCATTATTTTTACCTTTATTAATGGAATATGGACTATTAGAATTATTGGGACCCATTTTTAGACCAGTAATGCGTCCATTATTTACTTTACCAGGCCGGTCTACTGTAGATAATCTGGCGTCGTTTATTGGTGATGGTACAGTTGGAGTATTGATTACGAGTAGACAATATCAAGAAGGGTTTTATTCGAGAAGAGAGGCAACGGTAATTGCAACAACTTTTAGTGTAGTATCTTTAACGTTTGCGATTGTTGTAGCAGAAACTGTTAACATGCAAAGTCATTTCTTCTATTTTTACTTAACTGTGATAGTTTCATGTTTGGTATTAGCTGTCATTATGCCGAGAATATGGCCGTTAAATAAAATTAAAGATGAATATTCCAAAGAAGTACCAGAAGAAATGAGAACCGAAAAATTACCTGAAGGAAAAACAACGCTTGGTCATGGTTTTGATATGGCTACTGAAAAAGGAATTAAAGCACCAGGATTTGCTTTGTTTTTTAAATCGGGCTTTAAAACTGTAGTAGATATGTGGTTTGTAATTCTACCAGTAGTAATGAGTATTGGGACACTAGCCACAATTATAGCTACGTATACCCCAGTATTTGCAATTATCGGTAAACCATTTGTGCCATACTTAGAATTACTGCAAATACCAGAAGCGGCACGAGCATCAGAAACTATTATTGTCGGTTTTGCTGATATGTTTTTACCATCTATCCTGATTGAAGGTGTTGGTAATAATATCACATTATTTGTTATTGGGGCGTTAAGTATTACCCAACTTATTTACTTATCTGAGGTTGGTGGCGTAATATTAGGTTCTAAAATTCCTGTAAGTATTTTTAAATTATTTATTATCTTTTTAATTCGTACTATTATAGCGTTACCTATAATTGCTTTAATGGCACATCTCTATTTTAACTAGCAAAAAGGTCAGGACCATGAATTATGGTTCTGACCTTTTGCTATAGGTGACTAATTTAACGAAGAAAGTACATGTGCTTTTACTATTTTGTTGCCAATTACAGGCGATTCTTCTTGCTGCTTGCCTTTGTTACTATGTGCCTCTTTGAAAGCATCACTACTTAACCAAGCATTAAAATCGTCTTCTGATTCCCACCAAGTATTAACGTACATTTGATCATAGTCTAAATCTTCGTCTATTTGCCATACTTCAATACGTTTAAATCCAGAAAGTTCTTCAATTTTACCGCCCTGTGTAAACTTACTTGCCATTTTTGCGGCAAAACCTTTTTTGACATCAATTCTATTTGTCACAACATACATGACTTTTCACCTCTTTGTTAGTTATTACTATTTATCATAAATTGCTGTTTAATAAAACGTCAAATACTAGAGCGTTAATTTAGCAAAAAAAGAGGCAAAACTATAGTTTTGCCTCTTTTGATAAACTTATAATTATTTATTTAGTAAGTTCGTTGTAAACTTTTTGATCGTTTTGCGTATAAATAATGTATTCATGATCATCCGTGTCGATAATAACGCGATTCGTTTTACCAAATGTAGAACCAATTCTGTACACTTTGTCACGATCTAATTTAGGTACTGCATGGATATTTTGGTCTTGCGAAATGTTGTTAATTTCGTTTGTAGGAATTTTGATATCTGCAACTCTCCACTGAATTCTTACTTCATTATTATCTTTTTTAACTGTCATTGCCATATCTTGAACACATCCTTTAATAAATTTATAGCTATATCATATAACATACTGTAATCGTTTTCAAGTGATTATGTGATACTTTTTAAAATTAGGTTATACTTTAACTATTGCGAAAGTATGTTCGCGTTTCGCTTAATTATGTGGTAAAATATGGCGATAAGGAGAAGTGAAAATGACAGGTAAAACACACGCATCTTGTGGCTTTTTAGTTGGAGCTTTAGCCATAGAATATTACGAAACAGATTTATTTATTTCCGTTACAGTCGTTACTTTAGCAATTATCTCAAGTTTATTACCAGATATTTGTCATGCACAAAGTAGAATTGGAAGACGCTTTAAGTTTATTAGTATTATTATACGACTTTTATTTGGACATCGAACCTTTACTCATTCTATTTTATTTGTTTCAATCATTGCTGCTTTATTGTATATGATTCAAACGCCTAATTATTATTTAATTACAATTATATGTGGTTTGCTTTCACATGTTATACTAGATATGTTGACACCACGTGGCGTTAAATTATTGTATCCTATCCCTATTAGTATTAAATTTCCAGTACAGTTTAAAACGGGAGGGTTAGTTGATTTATCGTTAGCAACAGCACTAACGATTGGAGGCTTTTACACTTTATTCCAATCTTATTTTAATAATTTTATTAATCATTTATTATGATATTGTTTGTCATTGTTAATGATTTGCTATATTGTACATACAGTAAAATTTTATATACTGTATGTAATAAACTATATTTATTTCTATAATGATTATATGGATTTAAGGAGAGAGAACATGTTGGATAAAAAGGAACTAGACAAGTATAATCAAGGTCACTTGGTAGAGTTCGAAAAGCTAATGAGTGCTAATGAAAAGGAAAAACTTAATGAAAAAGTTAAATCTTTAGATTTAGCAGAAATTCAGTCTTTATATGAGTCTTTATATCTTAATAAACAAATGATTAGCGATGTTTCTTCAGTTGATGAAGTAAAATATGAGAAAAGTAATGAATTATCAGATATTGAAAAAGCTCAATATGAGCAACAAGGTATCCAAGCGATAAAGAATGGTAAATTTGCTGTATTATTAATGGCTGGTGGACAAGGGACACGTTTAGGTTATAAAGGACCTAAAGGTACTTTTGAAATCGAAGGTATAAGTTTGTTTGAGTTGCAAGCTCGCCAATTATTACAGTTAGCTGAACAGACTGGTACTACAATCGATTGGTATATTATGACTAGCAAATTAAATGATAGAGAAACACAATTGTTTTTTGAAGACCAGAACTATTTTGGTTATGATAGTGATCATGTATATTTCTTTAGGCAAGATGATGTAACGTGTTTAAACGAACATGGACAATTAGTCTTGGACGAAAATGGTGATATCTTAGAAACACCAAATGGTAACGGCGGCGTTTTTAAATCTTTAAATCAAGCTGGCTATTTAGACCAGATGAAAGAACGAGGCGTGGAATACATATTTTTAAATAATATTGATAATGTATTGGTAAAAGTATTAGATCCGTTGTTTGCAGGTTATACATATGCACATGAGAAAGATGTGACAACTAAATCTATTCAGCCACATGATGGTGAGAGTGTTGGACGTTTAGTAAATGTGGACCATAAAGATACTGTGTTTGAGTATTCGGAATTAGATAACTCAGTTGCTAATACTTTAAACAATGCCAATATCGGTATTCATGCGTTTAATTTATCATTTATACGTAATGTAGTAGATTATGAACTACCTTATCATTTAGCGATAAAAAATCTTAAGCAGTTAGATGAAGACTTTGGTGTGATTCAAGCACCAACATTAAAATTTGAACTTTTTTATTTTGATATTTTTAAATATGCGAATAGCTTTGTGACTTTACAAGTTAATAGGGATGAAGAATTTTCGCCATTAAAAAATAAAGAAGGTAAGGATAGTGTTGAAACAGCTACAGCCGATTTAAAACGCATGAATATTATAGACTAAGGACGGTAATGAGCATGACAGAATCTACAAATTCAAAGCATGATCATAAAATAATGGAAACATTTAAAGACATCATACCATTGTCGTTTGGTGAAGAAATAGGTAACTCGGTGTCACATGGTTTAGCTGCGTTAATAACGTTATGTATTTTACCTTATGCTGCTGTGCGCAGTTATTTACATGGTGATGCATTACTATCATTTAGTGTTTCTGTATTCGTAATTAGTATATTTTTGATGTTTATTGCATCAACTGTGTATCATGCGATGGCAAATCAATCATCTCATAAGTACATTATGCGAATTATTGATCATAGTATGATTTATATTGCGATAACTGGTACTTATACACCAATTTGCTTGTCACTAGTAGGTGGTTGGTTAGGATGGACAGCAATGATTATCTTATGGGGAATCACCTTATGGGGAATTTTATATAAATCACTAGCGAAAAAAGTAAATCATAAGCTAAGTTTAGCCATGTATTTAGTTATGGGCTGGGTAGGTGTATTATTTGTTCCTGTAATCATCATGAAAACATCCGTGATATTTATGTTATTTATTTTATTAGGTGGTTTAGCTTATACCGGTGGTGCATGGTTCTATGCACAAAAAAATCGACCATATTTCCATATGATTTGGCATATTTTTATTGTGATAGCTGCAGCATTTCATTTTATAGGAATTGTATATTTTATGTAATTATTAAATAGGTTTATGAGCCTGTTTATTGAATAGAAAGAGAAAGTAATCAAAGCGTTGTATTTTGATTACTTTCTCTTTTTTCGTTAATTGTATAATTAAATTAGGAAAAAACTATTAGTGAAATATATGATTAATTAACGTAAAATACCTTTATAATAAATTAAAGAGGTTACTATTTGATTATAAAAAGAAATAAATTTATTGGTAAAGTGAGGCATTGATATGAATTTGAAGTCTTGTGGTATTGTCATCGCACTTGTGTTAATTATGTTTATGTCTGCGATAGAAACTTCAATTGTGTCATTAGCATTACCTACAATGAAAGTAGAGTTCAATGTTACATCTGAGATTTCACTTATTTTTGCTGTATATTTTATGGCTATTGTAATTGCTAATCCAATAGTTGGAGAATTATTAGACAGGTATAAAATAATTTATATTACAGTTAGCGGTTTGTGCTTGTTTATGCTGGGCAGTTTATTGGCTGGAATAAGTCAAACGTTTATTATACTTGTGTTATCAAGACTTATTCAGGGATTAGGTGCAGGCGTAATGATGGCATTGGGGCAAATTGTACCTAAATTAGCTTTTGAAATACCGTTAAGATATAAAATAATGGGTGTTATCGGAAGCGTCTGGGGTATCTCTAGTATTATAGGGCCAGTATTAGGTGGTGCTATATTGGAATTTGCTACTTGGCATTGGTTATTCTTTGTGAATATACCTATAGCAATTTTGGCAATTATACTAGTAATTGTTACCTTTAATTTTGATAACGAACAAACTCAGTCCAAAGATACAGATTTTAAAGGTATGACCCTTTTTTATCTGTTGATTTTCGTCTTTTTATCAGCTGTCATGAGCCGTTTTGCGTGGGAGATTAATCTTACTTTGCTATTCATTACAGTGATTGTAGGTTACTTGTTATTCAAATATGAACACAAGATACAATCTCCATTCGTTCCTGTGTCTGAATTTAATCCAACTATCATTGTAATTTTTGTTACAGATTTTATCTATGCAATGATGTTAATGGGGTATAATTTATATATGCCAATTTACTTGCAAGAGCAATTACACTTATCCCCATTACAAAGTGGCTTTATAATATTTCCAATTTCTATTGCATGGTTAGCATTAAACTTCACCTTAGGCACTATTGAACCTCATTTTACTAGAAAAGGTTTATATTTATTCGCGTTTACTATGTTATATGTATGTGGTGTGTTGATAATATTAGGCACACATATGCCTGTTTTTATAGCAGGGAGCTTGTTATTTGCAGGTGTCAGTTTTGGAATTGTTTATACTAAAGATAGCGTTATTACTCAAGAGGAAACAGATCCATCATATATGAAACGAATGATGTCATTATATACTTTGATTAAAAGTTTAGGGAGTTCAATTGGCGCTACACTTATGGGTGTTATATATGCGATGGAAATAAGCTATGTGCAATTACATATACATAATATTATTTATGCAACATTTATATTTTTAACTGTGCTAGTTATTTTATGGGTGTCGCTAAATCAAAGAATAAAAAAATAAGTTAGAACAATATTTTGATGGTAGTTATTATTCATGGTTATAATTATTTGTATTTATAACTTTAGTTAGTTTTACTTTGCGTGTTAGTATATATTATGCAATAAGCCGATTAATGATTAATTAAGATTTACATTTGAATTGTAGTGACTAAAACTAGGAGGGCAAGAAATGCAATGAAGTTTATAAGATACTTTTTAACAACATTAATTGTTCTCACAATTTTTATCGTCTCCGGCGCAATTTTCTTGTCCTTTTTAGGTTTTGGTTTATTTGGATTAAGTCGAATTCTTATTTATCTACAATTGGCGGATTTTGGATATAATAAAGGTTTTTATGATAATTTGATTTACTATGGTAGTTATATCGTATTTGGTTACTTTACGTTATTTGCCATAGAGAATTTAATGGACTATTTTCGCAAAAAATTACATGATAGTCCATATTTTCAAGGGTTCACGTATCATTTAATAACATTTGTAGTAACAACGATGCTTTTTTATTTTGTAGTGCATATACATTATAGTTATATTAATATAGATTTTTGGGTTCTTGTTGTTATTATAGGTATTTTATTCATATGTAAAGAAGTGTTTTATCCTGATAGCGAAGACTTAAATAGTAAAAAATAAAATTTTTTAGGTATTTTAATTTTGCTTTGCTAACGAAATGAGGTAGCAATTAAATTTTAATAAGAGCTAAGGAGTGAATTTATGACTGGATCAAGTATTACTAAATCTATTAGAAATATGATTGTAGCAGTAATGGTTGTCAGTGCATTTGTAACAATCCTTAATCAAACACTATTAAATACTGCCTTACCTCAAATTATGAAGGGATTAGACATTACAGAAAACACATCACAAATGAGTTAATTCAACGTCAAGCATTGGCAGCAGGTGTTGATTTTACGTTTGCTATTGTGACAGGCTTAGTTATAATAGGCTTCATTTTGGCATTGTTTATTCGTGAAGATAGAGAAGCGGTAAATAATAGAGAAATATAATTATAAAATTAAAGCAGTTAGCTCGATACCAAAGAAATATTGAGCTAACTGCTTTTGTTGATAAAAAATAAACTATATACTTAATTTGAATTATCTTGAACAAATACAACTTACTTTTTGTTAGAATATATGTATGATTACATAAATTGAGGGGGACTTGCTGTGTTAACAGTAGAAGAAGTAAAATCTCTTGTTGGAAAAGTTAAAGATCCAATATTAGATGTACCATTAGAAGAAACAAAAGGGATTGTCAATGTAACAATCAAAGAAGAAATTGCACATGTAAGTGTGAAAATTGCTATTGCTCAATTAGGAGGACAACCGCAGTTAGATTTACAAATGGCTATTGTAGAAGTATTGAAAGAAAACGGAGCGAACACAGTTGGTATACGTTTTGAAGAATTACCTGCAGAAACAGTGGAATCTTATAGAGGTACATCTAAAGATCAACCACAAACAATAGAAGGTTTATTGTCTAAAGACAACCCTGTAGAGTTTATCGCAATTGCTTCAGGTAAAGGGGGCGTTGGTAAATCTACTGTAGCTGTAAACCTTGCAGTTTCATTGGCAAGAGAAGGGAAAAAAGTAGGTTTAGTCGACGCAGATATTTATGGATTTAGCGTACCAGATATGATGGGAATAGATGAAAGACCAGGTGTCGATGGCAAAGAAATTATTCCGGTAGAGCGTCACGGCGTTAAAGTTATATCTATGGCCTTTTTCGTTGAAGAAAATGCACCAGTAATATGGAGAGGACCAATGTTAGGTAAAATGTTGACTAACTTCTTTACTGAAGTAAGATGGGGAGATCTAGATTATTTAATTTTAGATCTACCACCAGGTACTGGTGATGTTGCACTAGATGTACATACAATGTTGCCATCTAGTAAGGAAATAATTGTATCAACGCCACATCCAACTGCAGCATTTGTTGCAGCACGTGCAGGTGCAATGGCTAAACATACCGAGCATTCTATTTTAGGTGTAATAGAAAATATGTCTTACTTTGAAAGTAAGGAAACCGGCAATAAAGAATATGTCTTTGGTACTGGTGGTGGAGAGAAGTTAGCTGATGAATTACAAACTGAGTTACTAGGACAGCTTCCACTGGAACAACCCTCATGGAATCCTAAAGACTTCTCACCATCAATTTATCAAACAGAAGATCGACTAGGTAAAATTTATCAAGATATCGCTCAACAAATCATTGATAAAACAACCAAATAAAGCAGTGTAAAAACACACATATTTTTGTGTGTTTTTCTATTGCAATTTTTTGATTTGATGATACAATTATTTCTTGTGAGCCAAAAGAGATTGCAAGGCAGTTTCGTTAATTATTAGCTAACAAAAAATAATAAAAAGTTGTTGACTTGGTAGTCAAAACTTGATATTATAAAAAAGTCGTAAAAAACAACAAAAAAATTATTAATTTTTAAATTTAAAAGTGTAAAATTGATGCTTGATGAATTTAAAATATAATATTAGAATTATAAAAGTAATATTAATTACATGTTTGAAATATTAATTCTTTGTTGACAAACATAAATTGATATGTTAACATTGTAAAGTAAGTATGAATGAACATTGAAAACTGAATCGCAATATGTCAACGTTAATTCCAAACACAACGACAACGATCGTTGGTTTAAACGTGTTAGAGATAACACACAATTAGTATTTTATGAGCTAA
>NZ_JAFEQJ010000002.1:0-3765 GCF_016890655.1 Staphylococcus sp. GDY8P72P
AATCGTTTCAATTCTATTAAAACATTATCAATTTGCTTATTTGGTTCCTCCATTATTGACTCCTCTCATCTTTAAATATTATTTCCAAAATCTAAATTCACGTTGCCAAAAATCAATCTGCTTTTGCAATTGTTTTTCGTTAGCTTTTAAAGTCGATTTCATTAATTCAGTTAAATCAATTGGAGATATTTCTTTAATTAATTGCTTGTATTTATATTTAGCATGCCTTTCAAGTTTTCCCCATGTGCCTTCTTCATTCAGTAACAAATAAATCATTGCTTGCTCTTTTACTTTTTCTGGTGTTGTCCAATCAGGTTTTAAAATATGTAAATCATTAAAACAATCATTCCAATAATCAACCATGTCTCGTTTCAATTCAATTTCTATACGCCATAGATGTTCTGAAATAACTTCAATATCTGCATTATCCTTACGTTCCTGTTTTTTATTATAAATTCTAATAAATCTATCGCTATCACGTACCCCAAAGTATTTTGTTTCTGGTTTACCATTACGACCATAAAATATAGTTTTCTTAACTGCTTTATCAGTCATTGCGTAATAGTCGCTCAAATCATCTTCAAAATCAAAAGCTAAATCTAATCTTGTAAAACCGTCATCTTCCATGTAGTCGATAATGTTTTGTTTTAACCAAAGCATTTCTTCATGTGTGAGTTTATTAGGATTAAATTCAACACGCATATTACGTCTATCCCAACTATCTGCTTTTACTTTGTCATATTCGATATAAACTTTTTCGTTAAGTGCTTTAGCTTTAAACTTTGTTTGAAGTATATCCCAAAGTCTTATTTGTGGCTCAATACTCATAAAATCAGACAGCTTTTTAGCATTGGCTTTGTTCAAATTCCCAACGATTGTCATAGCATCAAAACTTAATTCTGGTTGAGGGGTGGTAAAAAAATTACCACTTAACCGGCTATTAGAGTAGCCGGTTAAGGAGTAATTTTGCACTTCCCCTGATGTAACTTGTTTTGAATAGATTTCTTGTTCTTTTTTACTCATAAAAAATCGACTCCTTAATTTTGTTTAAGAAGTCGCTCACCCAAATATATATCTTGAAGAATAAACTTAAATCGTTTAATATCTAGATATACAAATTAATAAAACATAATTCTTATATTTTATTACGGTTTTGTCGTTCACAAACTTTGGTCAGGGCGTGAGCGACTTCTTTTTTTTATTTTGTTATTAATATAACACTATCAAATGGCTTGGTCTAATTAGTTCCTAATTAGATCAAGTCATTTTTTTATGCCTTAAATACTTTATCTTTGTCTTGATACTTACTCAAATATTCTTTATTAACCAACATAGAAATAGCCTGAGATTTAGTTAAACCCATTTGTTCTGCAATTTCTTCAAGTCTTTTCAAAGTATCTTCAGTTAAAGTTATACCTACTTTTGTACGAACCATTTTTACTCCCCATTTCTAACTATTAATAAGTTTATTTTATTCCATTTATACATATATGTCTAGAGATTTCTATACAATAACTCATAAAGTCCCTAAAATGTAGCCTAAATGTAGCTTTGTGAAAAATCGTTGAATCCATTGGCATTAAAGGTCTAAACACTTCACAATCTCGGAATTGGCACTCGGCACTTAAAAGGGGGGGTCGTAGTAGTCCCCCTTTTTCCAACTAAATTTGATAAATTCTAAGCCAAAATACAAAAACAGGGCTAACAGATCACTTCGTGAAGTTAGCCCTAAAACCTAAACCATTAACTCAATTTATTTTTTTATTCCAATTTCCTTTTGGTCTTAAAGTTTGCGTCCTTAACAATCCTAAAAGCTGTCAGTCGGTCGGGTTAATAGCTGACGCTATCGACCGCTGTCGCTTTAAGTCTAAGTTAAGGACTCTTTAAGACAAAAAGTTTTCTCGGCATAAACGTGGGTATAATTAAATTAGATATACTTAAAACAATTCTTTTAAGATTTTGAACGCCATTCTATTTTTAGAGTGGCGTTTTTATTTATCTACCTCTACCCCTATCACGTTTTTGCGTATTCTTTTCTTCTTGATATTCTTCAGGGTGTATTTGTTTATCAAACATTTGTATTGCCTTTATCATAGGAGCATTATCTCTACTCACATCATTCATTAAATTTCTATATTTATTTCTACCAATAGCTTGCTCTAACTTCTCAAAAATCTCTCTAATAACTTTAATAACATTAAGCGCATTATCAAGGTGTTTTTTGAGGTCTTTTATAAACTCATTTGCTCTTGCTAAAGTTTCAGACATATCCTTGTTTTCTTCTCTAAGCTTACTATTTTCGTTTTTTAGGTCATTCAGAGCTTTATCTGACTTAATATACTCATAATCTTCTGTAATCGTTTGTGCTGCTTGTATTTGTTTCTGAAAGTTATTAAATTCTTCTTGGCTTATTACAACATTCCCTGTTTCTTGTATTTCTTTGTTGAACAATCCACCTACTTTTTCAGTTTCATGTTCATATTGGACGTTTAAAGGCTTTTTAAGCGTTTCTAATGATTTTTGGTATTGTTCTATCAACTCACTGCTTTTTTGTTGTATATGGCTTAATTTTTGGCTCTCACGCTCATATTCTTGCTTATGGTATTCTGTTTTTTGCTTATATCGGCTTACCTGATCATGTTTAGCATTTGTAACTTGTCTTGATTGTCCTCGGTCCAAATCATACCCACGTTGATTAACATATTCGTTAAATCTATCTTGAAACGCTGTTAACGCCTTTTTATTCCCTACAACTTCTTTCGCACTTAATCTACCGTCATCAGTGATAGGAACAACACCATAATGCATATGTGGAGTTTTTTCGTCCATGTGAACTGTCGCATATAATAAATTATCTTTACCGTATTCTTGTTCTAAAAACTCTTTAGCATATTCAAAAAACTGCTTTGTATCTTCTGGCGTTTGATTATCAAAGAAATCATTGTCTGATGTAATTAAACCATCAATGTGTTTAATCGCGTCTATTCTAATTTTTCGTTTACCTGTATAATTCTGTTCAATTTTTTCATCAATCAAGTTATTAAAATTCTGTTTATTAGCATTTACCAAATCATAATTTAAGTAAGTTTTACTATGGTCTATATCTTCATTTTCATAATTATTATTTTCTCTTTGAACATGTTTTTGTATGCCTGTTGTATTTGTTCCTGTTTTAACTTTTGAAACTCTAATAATTGAATACGACATATATAATTCACTCCTCAACAATAAGGTTAGTTAAGTAATTTAATACTTTAAGTCTAACATACTAGACTTATTTTACAATAAGTCGTTAAACCGTATGCTCTGCGAGGCTAAAACATGTTTTTGTGCCTGCACAAAAAATGGACTGAATAAATCAGTCCATAAGTTCAAAACCAAATTCAAAATCAAAACATCAGCAACCAAAAATAGTGGTTGTTAAACATAAAGATCAAAACTAAAACAACATATTCAACTACTTACTTTCTTTTTCAAAATTTAAGGAATACTGGATATTGTAAATATTACAAAAGCTATTATCATAATTTATAATTCAAATAAGCATAAAGTTTTTTAATGACACTCTTAACAGGAAAAAGTTCCCAATCAACGCTATTACCATTTTTATAACTAGAAATAGCTAAACTTATTAAATTATTTTCTTCAATTGCTAAATTTTCTATTATCATACTTCCAGCTAAATCTTTTGAATAAAAATTACCTGTTTCATAAGTTACGATCATACGACAAAGGGTTAAAATAACATTTGTTTCATCACCATAA
>NZ_JAFEQJ010000020.1:0-153264 GCF_016890655.1 Staphylococcus sp. GDY8P72P
TCTATAAGTTTCACCATTTCGATACCATCGCCACCAAGTTTTTACCTGTGTGCTATTTTTGATATTTAATGCTTCCATAATTTCTTTTACAGTATATCAAGCTTCTTTCATTTCAATCGTTTTATATTTTGTTTCTATTGAATAAGACATTATTTTCATAGAAAAAACACCTCCGTATGATTCATTTTAAATGAATTCAACGAAAGTGTTTTTATTTTATTCCCACTAATTGGGGTCAGTTCAAGCATTGTAGGGTTGTTTTTTATTATGTAATATTGGACTACATAGTCACATGAAAGTTATGATTCATTGGAATTTTCTACTACATTAATTTGTGTGAATTTTTTTAATATTTTGTGATATTGACGCGTATCTTCTTCTTCCATATCAAATTGATTAAATACTTCTTCTGAAATTTTATTAAAATGTCGTTTTAACTCAATGCCTTCAGCTGTCAACTGAACCTTCACACGTCGTTCATCTTCTAGTGTTCGTGTACGTTGGATTAGATTTTTCTTTTCCAATCGTTTAATTATTGGGCTTATCGTCCCTGAGTCTAAATATAATTTTTCGCAAAGCGTTTTTATATAGATTGGAATATTATTTTCTATATACAGCAACACAATATAATTGGGGAAACTAATATTATATTGCTTTAAATATTTGTTAAAACGATTAACGAATTCTTTAGTAGAAACATAAAATAAAAAGCATAGTTCTTTTCTTGCATCTTCTCCGTATTCATTATTCATCGACTACTCACCTCATTAATTATAATATAATATCTAAATTAATGTGTGTCAAATATATATTTTAATTAAAACAAAATTCATTAAATTAAGTGTTAATTTTTTTATATTTATTTATCTGGTTGCTAATTCAACTATATTAAATTCATAAAATTATTAGTACATATTTAATTTAGTTAAAATAAAAAGCTCGAAGGTAGCATTTTCCACCTTCGAGCTTTTCTGTATTGATTTATGGGAATTTTGGAAATTGATCAAAATCAGGATCACGTTTTTCTTTAAACGCATCACGGCCTTCTTTTGCCTCATCCGTTGTATAGTATAATAATGTAGCATCGCCAGCCA
This sequence comes from Staphylococcus sp. GDY8P72P, assembly GCF_016890655.1. NCBI lineage: Bacteria > Bacillati > Bacillota > Bacilli > Caryophanales > Staphylococcaceae > Staphylococcus > Staphylococcus sp. GDY8P72P. The sequence continues at coordinate 1,095 of NZ_JAFEQJ010000020.1, forward strand.
TTTGTTGTAGACCTGCTAAACCATCAGTGTCAGCATTCATAGCAGCTTTTAAGAAACGTAAAGCAGTCGGTGAATGTTGCATAATTTCTTCACACCATTTAACAGTTTCATCTTCAACTTCAGCTAAAGGTACTACAGTATTTACTAAGCCCATATCCAATGCTTCTTGTGCATTATATTGGCGACATAAGTACCAAATTTCACGAGCTTTTTTATGTCCAACGATACGCGCTAAGTAGCCTGAGCCATAACCCGCATCAAATGAACCAACTTTTGGACCTGTTTGACCGAAAATAGCGTTATCTGCAGCAATCGTTAAATCACATACGACGTTTAATACATTACCGCCACCGATTGCATATCCTCTAACCATTGCAATAACCGGTTTAGGAATAATTCTAATTAAACGTTGTAAATCTAACACATTTAGACGAGGAATTTGGTCGTCACCTACATAACCACCGTGTCCACGTTTTTTCTGATCTCCACCTGAACAAAATGCTTTATCGCCTTCACCAGTTAAAATAATAACTGAGATACGTTGATCATCTCTAGCACGTGTAAATGCATCTATCATTTCTTGTACTGTATTAGGTGTAAACGCATTACGTACTTCTGGACGATTGATCGTTACTTTGGCAATACCATTGTAAAATTCATATTTAATTTCTTTGTATTCTTTAATTGTTTCCCACTGTCTAGTCATTTTGCTCCTCCTTATTTAAAAAACCTACTACTATTTTATCAAATTCTGAAGCATCTTCCACATGAATTGTATGTCCAACGTGTGGAACTTCATAAAATTTGCTGCGTGGTATTAAATTAGTCATCTTATTACCGATGGCAACAAACTTTTGATCTAACGCTCCTGCCAATATAGCAACAGGAATATCAATATGTGTTATTTCTGACCATAAACTAGGCATATAGCCACTGCCATAGTCTCGTAAAGCTTTGGCCAATTTATACGGATCTTGATTCATTCTCATATTACGTATTCTTTTACGTATTGGCTTTTCAAGTTCATATTGCGTGTAAAAGAGTGGAAGTTTTTCCCAATCATTGACAAATATTTCAAGGCCAGCAATTTCCAAAACTTTAGCTCTAGCATTATCAACATTTTGACGCTCTTCGCGCTCACTGTCAGTTGCAATGCCAGGAGAAGTACTTTCTAAAATAAGCCCTGTAAGTGCCATATTACCGTATAAGGCATAATATAAGGCGACTCTACCGCCCATAGAATAACCATGTAAGTAAATATTATAACTTGCATATAGTCGGATAACTTCATCTAATTGTTGTGCAATAAAATCAAAATCCCATGTCACATCATTCGCTGAAATATCATCTCCATGCCCTGGTAAATCAATTGTTAAGACATTTGCATGTTGATTCAAAGTATCAATATGGTCATCAAAACTTGAATGATCACTTATAAAACCGTGCAATAATATTATTAAATTATCAGTAGTTATTTGTGCACCATGAAAATTATAATGTAGCATTGATAATGTCCCCCAATTTTTGATACAAGGTTTGATGTTGTAATTGATTGGAGTCTCTCTCAGTTATAATTTCATAAATATGTGAGCCAAATTGCGATAATGATTCATATTTAAAATCTGCCATTGTTTCAAATTTATGGAACGCAAAATCATACAATAACGCTGTATGCTCAAAATTCAATCCTGTTGGCGTACCAAATAATCGTTCAAAATAAGGTTCTGCAGCATTTTTTTGAGGTAGATAAGAAAAGATGCCACCACCATCATTATTCAGTAACACGATATTTAAATTAATATTATTTAATTTAGCCATTAATAAGCCATTCATATCATGATAAAATGCTAAATCACCTATTAGTAATGTAACTTTTTTGTGGACAGCCATCCCAATCGCTGTCGAAACAACACCGTCAATACCGTTTGCGCCTCGATTCGCATATACTTCAGCTTCACAATTAATGTATAAGTTATCAACATCTCGTATTGGCATACTGTTACTTACAAATAATGCATCTTTATCAGTCAGTTTATCTAGTAAATGACCCACATATGCACCTTCATCTGTAGCTGACTGTATATAATCTCTCACTTCATTTTGTGCACGCACTTCTAACAACTGCCATTTTTCTAGCCATTGTTTACGTTCTACAGTCACTGTTTCTGATAATTGTCTAAAGAAATCATTCGCTGACATTTCATAAGAAATATGCGGTGCTATTGGAAAAGCATCTGGTCGATCATTATTTTGAATCAAAATTTGATATGCAGATGTTTGAGTCAACCAACGATTAATAACTTTGGAAATAACTGGTTTTCCTACACGAATTATAAAGTCTACCTCAAGTTCGAGACCCGCTCTAAACATCAAATCATACGTACTAATTACATTTGGATGTTTAATTTTTCTTAATTGACTTAAAGGGTCTGCCAGTATTGGTAAGTCGTGAATAGTCGCATATGTTAAAATTTGGTCTACTTCTTGATGTTGCATATCTCCTACCAAAATAAGACCGCGTTTCTTTTTAATAATTGTCGCAATTTCATTTAGTGTTGTCGTTTTTTGATAATGTGGTAAAGCTTTATTATCTGACGTTAACCAACTCACCTTTGTTAAATCTGGTGTAAGTGGTTCCCTAAACGGCAAGTTGAAATGGATTGGTCCACGATGTGGTCCATATAAATGTTGACTTGCTTTTTGCATTTGAAAAGCAATAGTATCCATCATTTTTTCACTATTTTCACCACTGTCAACAAGAGGAAAATCAAACTGGTATTGGACATAGTTTTCAAACATTTGTATTTGATTAATCGCCTGTGGTGCGCCAATGCCTCTCAATTCATGTGGTCGATCACTTGTGAGTAATACTAAAGGCAAACGACTGATTTGACTTTCAGCCACTGCTGGAGTGTAATTGGCAGCAGCAGTGCCTGAAGTACATAATACAGCTACAGGTTTCTCGCTACCCTTCATCAAACCTAAAGCAAAAAAAGCCGCGCTTCTTTCATCTGGATGTATCCATGTTGTTAATTTAGGGTGAGCTTCAATTGCTATAGCTAATGGTGTTGAGCGCGAACCTGGACTAATAACAACTTCTCTTATGCCATATGCATATAATTCCGATGCCAAAGTATAAACTTGTTTAGTTAAGGCTTCTACATGTTTAGTCATTTCCATCTACTCCTAATGCTCTCATCATTGGTGTGAATTTAACTGCAGTCTCTTCAACTTCACTATCTGGATCTGAATCATGTACAATTCCACAACCAGCAAATAAAGTTGCTTGTTGATTTTTTATCAACATTGAACGTATCGCCACAATAAACTCACAATCATCATACATATCAATAAAGCCTACTGGTGCTCCGTATAATCCACGCGTACCAAATTCATTTTTTTCGATATAGCTAACCGCTTCATCTTTCGGAAAACCACCTAATGCTGGTGTTGGATGTAAATGATCTATAAGTCCAATATAAGATTCATTTGTCAACGTTCCAGTTATCTCTGTAAGTAAATGGTACAGGTGATCATTTGTTAATATTTTAGGTGATTCATTGTAATTAACTTCATTGACATATGGTTTAATATCATTAAGTATGCTATCCACAACAAATTGATGTTCATTTAAATTTTTAGTGTCTTGTAGGAATTGTTCAATATTCCTCAAGTCCTCTGCTTCATCGTGGGTACGCTTAATTGTACCTGCAACTGCTTTCGTATAAATCACATCATTTTTTACTTCCATTAACTGTTCTGGTGTTTGTGAGAAAAAGATACTATCTTCTGATTCCAACACAAATAAATAGCTATTTCGTTCGGATTGCATTGCTTGATTTAAAATAAATGGTATTTTAATTTGTTTTTCAAATTGAATCATACGTTTACGAGCTAGCACAATTTTATTGTTTTCATTTAATTGTGCAATAGTATCACGTACTAAATCACGCCATTCTTCTTTATAAATATCTTCTATACGTTTGACCTTCCCTAAGTCATCGTGTATAACTGTCGTATTTTGTGTTAAATGTTGAATCACAGCATTAAATTTAGCTAATTCAAATGTTGCTCGTTTTGTAGTATAAGTAATATAAGTACTGCCTTCTGTCATAGTTACTAATACTTCGGGCAAAATAAAATGATTAATGCCAAATTGACGCCATTCATCGCCTGATTTGTGTGATGAAAACTGAAAACCACCACAAATCTTTAAGTGATGTTTATCTGAATTCGGATGTATAAGCTCTATATCATTTTTATATTTTTCCCATTCCCGGAATATAGATTGTTTATTTTCGAAATCATTTTTAAACCTATTAATAGCGCGATAACCAAAGAATGACATCGTATTATCATTTTTTTTGAAGAAAAATCGGTCGTCAGCACTGTCTTCAGTTATTTGGAATAACATTGTCGGGTCAAGTTCATAGTCTATTTTGGCTTCTACCGAAACCCATGTACGGCTACTATCGTATACAGCTGAGACAATTTTGTCTTCCTTGACGTCCACAGTCATCTAGTTCACTTCTTTCATAATTCTAATTTACTCATTAGTATATTGTACCATCTTTCACAATGTGTGTACGCATTCTTGCTTAATTCTTACATAAGAAACTTTACGTAATTTGACCTTTAATACAACTTCTATTAAAATTACTTTATTAAAATATAAATAATAGAATAAGAGGTAATTAAACTATGGCTTCTCAATATCAACAATATTCAACTGTGAGAAAGTATTGGCAACTTATGAGACCTCATACACTTACAGCAGCAATTGTTCCAGTCTTAGTTGGTACAGCTACTGCAAAAATATTTTTACTAGGTAGCGAAGACCACATTAAAATCAGTTTACTTTTAGCCATGCTTCTAGCTTGTTTATTAATTCAAGCTGCAACAAACATGTTTAATGAGTATTATGATTTTAAAAAGGGTCTAGATGACCATACATCAGTAGGTATCGGCGGCGCAATTGTTCGCAATGGAATGAGTCCTAAGCTAGTCATGAATCTTGCAATTGCTTTTTATATTATTGCCGCACTACTCGGCATATATTTAGCTGTCCAAAGTTCGTTCTGGATTCTACCTATTGGTCTAGTGTGTATGGCAATTGGATACTTATACACAGGTGGCCCTATGCCAATATCTTGGACACCTTTTGGCGAATTATTCTCAGGTGTGTTTATGGGCGGAATAATTATACTTCTTGCCTTTTTTATCCAAACTGGCAACCTACAAACGTTAGTAGTATGGATTAGCGTACCAATTATCATTACAATTGGCTTAATCAACATGGCTAATAACATAAGAGACCGAGTTAAAGATAAAGAAAGTGGACGCTTAACTTTACCTATTGTTTTAGGTAAAGCAAATTCCATCCGCTTCTTAGCATTAATGTACATTGTTGCTTATGCGTTTGTCGTTTACATTACATTTTTCATACCTGGTGGTTCAATTTTCTTTTTATTAGCTTTACTGTCATTTCCATTGCCTGTTAAAGCAGTTCGTAGGTTTAAAAAGAATGATACACCTGCGACAATGATGCCAGCTATGGCAGCTACTGGTAAAACTAATACATTCTTCGGAGTGTTATATGCGTTAGGTATTTATATAAGCGCACTTCTTGGAGGCATTTAAGTCTTAAAATTAAGTGTCTCTCAAATGTTATACATCAACCAGCGCGAGAGTGCTAAATCAAAGTAGTTATCTTTGATTGGTACTCTCGCTTTTTTGTTGATTTATTGTTGGTAAATCATATGTCTGTGTTTATGACCATATAAATCGATATCACTATCAGTGACGAAACCAAATTTATTGTAGACATAAAAAGCTCGTTCATTGTGATAATCACAATTTAAGCTCCATTTTTCGTGTGGTGCTAGATCAATTACATATTGTATTAATTGTGTAGCGACACCTCTACCACGATAATTAGGAAAAGTTGCGATTGTTTCAATGTAGTATTCATCATCTTTTGCTTCTTTCATAGGCATTGGTGTGCCTAATGCAGCAACATCATGATCTAAGTCCATGTCTAACCATGCCTTTTCATATTCCAATTCTTTCTCCCCTGGATATGCAATTAAACACCCTGCTACATTGCCATCGATTTCATATACCCATATATTATTTAAATTTCCACGATATGGTACTTCGACTATGCTACGTTCAAGAATTGACAACAATCTTTCTCGCTCTACAAATTTCACCATATCTACTTCTAATTCATCCCATATGATATAACACAGTTGTGCAATAGCTGCTTTATCTTTCGCTTCTGCCTTTCTTATCATTTTTATATCTCCTTTTGCCTAAATTCTTTATCCTTTTCATTATATAATAACTTGAACTAGTAATTGAAATAATTAACTATCTATCTTTAAAAACTATTGTTATTATGACAATAAATGTTATTAATCTTCTTTTGTAAGTAATATTGTTATAATAAAGAAAAAGAAAGAAAGGGTTTTTAGAATAATGAAAGTTAACAAAGTTATTTATGTAGTTTTAGCCTTTTTCCTTGGTTGGATAGGAGTTCATAAATTTTATTCAAATCAAGTACTACAAGGTATAATGCACATCATCTTCTTTTGGACCGGCATTCCATATATCATCGCTATAATTAGTGGAATTATTACGATATTTTTCAAAAAAGCAGATGATGAAGGCATGATTTACTTCCCTTAATTTACATGATTACTATTTAAAGTTTAATTTTTATAGACTTAACTTAAAGAATTTGGGTAAATAAATAATATTGAGTTGTAACAACTTAGGAGGTATAAAAAATGCAACAAATTATACAACGTGTACTAAGAGCAGTAGCTGTTAGTTTTATCATTAGAGGCATAAAACGCTTATTTAGCAAAAAAAATAACAAGTAATAAACACACCCCACCCTTTGTAGCACTTAATGTGACTCAAAGGGCTTTTTTGTGTAATATAACACCATGACTATGTCATTAAATTACAATAAAAAGCACTGAATGCGTGCATAATGACGACCATTCAGTGCTCTTATCATAGTATTAATTAATGTTCATGATTTCTTTCTTAAATTGTTCACCTTGTTTTTCAATTGTTATCAAGTCACTATAGATGGCTTCATCTGCATCATAATAAATCACGTTATTTTGTACTACTGCTTCATTATTTTTCCACATATCTGAAGTTGTAAATTCTGCTTTTGATTTTTTACCATCAGGCGTAGGAATCATTAAATAATCTCCTGCATAGTCATTAAATTTTTCTTTAGGTACTTTCATAAAGCGTTCTGCAGGCATAGCTTTTTGTGCCTCAGGATCTTGTTTTACTTTAAAACCATCATATAATGTGTCACTGCCTCTACCAAAACGTGGTCCAAATTGATAAATGTCTTTTTGTTGAATATCCATTATTGAAAATGTTGCATCATTACCGATGTGTTTTTTGATCTCTTTACCATCTTGTTCTAGTTTTTTCGCAACTTCATTAGCCTGTTTCTTAGCTTTATCTTCTTTATTAACAAGTTTACCATATTCTATATGTGTTTCTTTATAATCTAATTTTTGTACTTTAATTGGTACTGTTGGTGCAATTTTAGAGAATTTTTTATTATTTTTATTTTCTTTATATGTAATAATTAAATCTGGTTTTAATTTAGCTACAGCTTCAACATCTTCTGGATTTACCTTTTTCACTTTAATATTCCCTAGATATTTAGAATCTGGAAAAGCATTCGTAATCGCTACAGGTTCAACCCCTAACTTTTTCAAACTACCATAATTTGCAGTTAATAATACTTTACGTTTAGGGTTTTTAGGAATTTTCACTGTACTCCCATCTGTAGTTGTATATTCTCTTTGCTCATTTGTACTTTCTTTTTTATTACCACAAGCTGTTACAATGAAGCATAAACATAATGCTATTATTAATAATTTCTTCATATACTTTACCTCTTTTTTATCCATCATACCTTTAATCGATAATAATTATCAATATCATTTAAAGTTTTTGACTCGAATTATTTTCATCTTAACTAAAAAAGTCTCTAAAAATGTAAATATACCTACTTATTCCAAATTATAACTCCGCAGAGTGCTTAACTTTTTTAAATTCCTTCATTTAGACTTTAAATTGAAAATCAAATCTTATATACTATTTTACTGTCCATAATATTATTTCAAACAATATATAAATACTCTGGTACTATGTTAATAACTTATAGCTAATTTTTTATAATTATGCTGTAGATACTGCTATTTTTATTGCCGTAACAATCATATATTGTTGATTTTTTATAGTGATAAAATAGCTTAATAACTTACAATATGGTGTTGGGTTACCGATACTTACGAAAAACAGAAAGGATTTAAAAATGATCTATACAATAACTTCAACATTGCCATTACAACATGGCGGAAGAACAAAAGCTTTACTGAATAGAATAAAATTAATAGATCAAGCTTTAAATATCAATACAACAATTTTAACAACTAACTATAATGCCAATTATAACGATATTTATAAATCATATTTAGAAGATGAAAAAATAACAACTAATACTTATTTTGAAAACATTTATGACTGGTTAGCAGATTATAAATTACTTATTGAACCCACTACTGATAATCCCAATCAACTGACTTACCATGAAACGCCTTATGAATTATCAGGTTTTACTTCAGAAATTTCAAAAGACAAAAGCATCGTACGGTACTACGATAATGAAACGTATGTTTTATATAGACGCTATTATGACAATACTAAAGTAGTTAAATTTGAAGACTATATGTCCCCTATCAGTAAGAAAAAAGTTCAACGCTGGCAATATAATAAAAATGGCATATTGCACAAAAAAGTATATTACGCACCCAAATCTTCTCAAAAAATATTAGAAGAATTTTTCGATGTTTATGGTGCTATTTATTGTATGAAGTTTTTTGAAGATAATGCAGACAATGACTTAAGCTTTATCCAGACGTACAAGGATAAACAGCCACATAAAACTTTCACTTCAGAAAAACAATTATTTCGATATTATTTTGATAGCAAGTTCAAAGATGGCGACATAATATTTAATGATGCACGCTTATTGGATGCACCACTATTAAAACAAACAAAGCGTACTAAAAATATTTTAGTATTTCACAGTAGTCACCTTGGTAAACACAATATAAAAAGCTCATATAAATATGCTTTAAAAAACGCTGACAAAGTGACACAATACATCGTTTTAACACACCAACAAAAAGCAGATATTTTAACCAATAATGTTATAACTGAAAACAAAATTTCCGTTATACCTCATTTCATTAAACCCGTAAATATAGATACACAGCTACCACAACAAAATCGTTTCATATTTATTGGACGATTGGTACCTGAAAAACAAATAGAACATATTATTCATGCATACAAAAAATTCGTAGCTAAAGGATACTCGACTACATTAAGTATCTTTGGTAGTGGCGACGCCAATTATAGTTCATATATAAAAACACTGATTGATGATTTAGAGCTACAACAAAAAATAACAATTAATGAATATACAAATAACCCCATACAAGAACTACAACAATCCAAAGCTTCCCTTCTTACAAGTCAATATGAAGGCTTCGGTTTAACCATAATGGAAAGTATAGAAGTTGGATGTCCTGTTATTTCATATGATATTAGATATGGTCCATCCGAAATCATAACGCATGGTGAAAATGGATATTTAGTCGAAGCCAACAATATAACTGAGTTAACAGAATACATGACGAAGATCATTGACTCACCACTCAAAAGTGTTGAAACGACATCAACAGTAAAATATGACACCGCTATAAATAATTACAAACAACTATTTTCTCTATTAAATGATGCTTAATAATCATCATTTAACATAATAAAACCCATCCATTTCGAATATGGATGGGTTTTTTATGGGATTACTTCAGTATTAATTGATAGAATGCTAAATCTAGCCATTTATCAAATTTATATCCTACGCTTTTAATGTTACCACATGCAACAAAGTTGAATTTTTCATGCAATTTGATACTTCCTTCGTTATTAGCATCTATGCCAGCAACAATAGTTTTATATCCTTTATACTCTATCTCTTTAATTAATTCAGTTAACAACTTAGAAGCTATACCTTCTTTTCTAGTCTTCGGATCAACATATATCGAATGTTCCACAGTATTTTTATATGCCGGCCAATCTCTAAACGAGCCATATGTAGCAAAACCAACGACTTTATTATCTTTCACATACACCAGTACAGGTTCATTTTTTGCAAGTTTTTGCGCAAACCATGCTTGTCTATTTTCAAGTGTCACCGGATCATAAGAATAAACAGCTGTAGTATTTAATATCGCATCATTATAAATTTTCGTTATGTTGTGTAAATCTTCTTCATGTGCCAATCTAATCATTTTATCACTCCTTGCACATCATACTACTGAAGCCAAATATCATGTGCAAATTTGTGTGAGATAAACTGACATTATTCACATGACTAATACATCATATTATTTGATATTCAAAATTAGCTTTATAACTATAAATGTAAAGTAATTAAAGTGGAAGTTATAATATTTATCACCCTACATTTTATTAGCATTCGCTGTTTCTTAACATTTGGATAAAAAAAGAACGTTGCGTTAACAACGTTCTCACGATAATGTGAAGTATTCATAGTAAATACTTACATGTTATAACGGAAACGGAGGGATTCGAACCCTCGCGCCGCTTTCGCGACCTACACCCTTAGCAGGGGCGCCTCTTCAGCCAACTTGAGTACGTTTCCAATGGCTCCACAGGTAGGACTCGAACCTACGACCGATCGGTTAACAGCCGATAGCTCTACCACTGAGCTACTGTGGAATAATATGTGTCTCTCATCAAGCACAAATATAATTATATCAATTACACATAAATTTTCAAGTGTTAATGTTAAAAAAATATGCGGAATATTTACACTAATTTAATACTTTATTCCGCATATTTCATTTTTACAAGTATTTCTTTATTTATGTTCAAATAATGAGTACTTAGCTAATGCTTCATAAATATTTAATTGCGGTTTAGTATAATCGATTGGTGCATCTGGATCAAAAGTAGCAATCCTTGCTGCTCTATCCATCATATAATAGTAATAAATGGCGTTTAAATATTGATGCCTCATACTATGTGCAGAAATATCTATATTGAGTGTTTGCTCATCAACAAAAGTAATTTTGCATTTTCTGTCTTTTAATCTCTTTATATGTTGTACATAATGAATATTAATCCAAGCATTTTCATCTTTTCTGTCAGAATGGGTAGGAAAAAAGTAAGTAGGAAATAGCGGTGTAAATAATATCGGCGGTTTACTGATAATTCCAGTAATTCTAATGGTATCTTCTTTTTTAAAGTGATAGCTACTGCCATAAAAACGACATGATCTCTCAATAATTTTGTGTGTTCTATCTTTTACTTCTTCTATCTGTTGTTTATATTTTAATATTCGCGTCCCTCCATATTTTCTTTCTTTAGTGTCAATGGGTTGTATCACCATGTCTCCTTTCTTAATGACATATTTACTAAATATTGTAATCGCCTCCTCAGCTATTAATTAACAATATATTATAGTATTACTATTTTAAAATCAATTGTTTATATTATTTTCTTCTTTAATATTTCCATTAATTAAATTTCAGGGATATTTGGCTGTAAAATTCTAACTTTTAAAAGTTTCTTTTTACACTTTTAAATTCTAAAAAGTCAGAATATTCGTTGATTTCAAAAAATAATGATTGTATAATGAAATTAAATATATAGAAAGGACGTGTTCAAAATGAAACACAACACAAATGTAAAATATAATACATTAGAATCTTTTGTTTCTACAATTAACGACTTAGGCATTGAACTTATTATAGATGAGTCACTGAGAAATGTTCGTAAAGAACAATTAGAAATTCTTATAGACAATGCACTTAAAAACAAAAATGAGAATGATTTCAAGCGCTACACAGAAGAATACAAAAACTTGGAGGAATTTCTCGTTGGCTAATTTATACTCCACACATTTAGAATAAAAGTCTATTCCCTACTTTTAAATCAAGTATGAGAATAGACTTTTTTTAATGTTATGACATCAATCTTATTAGTTCATATTTATCAATATCACCAAAATAATGATACAAATTAAAATCATCTAATGCTGCTTCAATACTTTCAAAATCATGTAAAGTGCCTGTCAATGCTTCTTCTAAATCTGTAATATCTCCCTCACCAAAGAAATCTCCAAATATTTTAGCATGTTCAATACGTCCTCGTTTTACATCGCATTTAATTTGCACAAAGCCCTTTTCAAATTTTTCTTCACGTTCAAAATTATACTTAGGATTTTTGCCATAATTCCAATCCCATGTACGGTACTTAGTATTGCTTAGTTCTTCTATTTTTGACCAATCGTCTGCAGTTAACTCATATTCTTCCACATCACTTTGTTCCCCAAAAATAGTTTTTAATATAATCGATTTAAAGGTTTCAATATCGAGTGGCTCATCTAAAAATTCAACGATATTAGCAACACGACTACGTACAGATTTAATACCTTTAGATTTAATTTTTGCCGGATTTACTTTTAATGCGTTTTGTACTTCATTCAAATCACTATTTAAAATCAAAGTACCATGACTGAACATACGATCTTTAACTTTAACCATCGCATTACCAGATATTTTAGCTTGACCTACTTGTATATCGTTTCTCCCACTTAATTCAGCATTTACGCCGAGTTTATTTAATGCTTCTACAATAGGTTCGGTGAATTTTTTGAAATTATGAAAACTATCACCGTCGTCATTTGTAATAAAGCTAAAATTTAAATTGCCTGTATCATGATAAACTGCTCCACCGCCAGATATTCTTCTTACTACATCTATATTATGTTCATCAATATAAGACTTGTTAATTTCTTCAATCGTATTTTGATTTTTCCCAATTATAATTGAAGGTCTATTAACGTAAAATAAAAAGTAGCTATCATCATTAGGCATATTTTTTAACACATATTCTTCCATAGCTAAATTCATAGTTGGGTCTGTAATATTTTTATTACTAATAAACTTCATTGTATCTCTCCTTCTCCTAATATATACCCTTATCTTATTTATGCATTATTTTTATTAAAATTGCCAATTATATACTCGTATTTTTTATAATTATTACTCAATTCATTCATTTCACACGATATAATGGATATTTGTTTATTTGTCTTGCATTTTTTAGTACAATATATCTAGTTAACTATTCTAGGGAGGACTCAAAATGACTGTTGCAGAAGTAGGAAATATTGTAGAATTTTATGATGGTTTAAAAGGCCGTGTAGAAAAAATTAATGATAATTCAGTAATTGTCGATTTAACAATCATGGAGAATTTCACTGAATTAGACTTACCTGAAAAAACGGTCATTAATCATAAACGATATAAAATCGTCGACCAAGAAGGATAATATTATGAAATCAATTTCAAAAGCATTAGTGTGGTTTATCATTAGTTTTTTGGTCTTTCATGTAATTTTATATATTATGTGGGGCGAAAAGCAAGAGTATTGGTACCTCTATACTGGTATCATGCTAATTGCAGGCGTTAGTTACGTCTTTTATCAACGTGATATAGAATCAAAACGACTACTGACATCTATAGGTGTAGGTATTTTGAGTGGACTGGCACTCATTATCATTCAATTAATTTTTGCTGCTATATCATATGATTTGAAATATTCTGAGCTTATTAAAGAGCTTACGCGTACAGGCGTATATTTCAAGTGGCAAATGTTGGTCACTTTATTATTTGTAATACCTTGCCATGAATTATATATGAGAACCGTACTTCAAAAAGAATTAATTAAATTAAATATACCAAATTGGTTAAGTATTATAATTACAGCACTTTGTTCAGCTTCATTATTTTATTACTTAGATAACTTATGGATAGTTAGTCTTATTTTCATTGTCCAAATATTACTATCTATTAGCTACCTCTATACACGTAGAATAGCTACTACTGTTATTGCACAAATTGTTGCTGTGGTGCTTTTACTTATTTTCCATGGTTAAATATTTCTGAATAATAAAAAGCGTATCCATAGTGGGTACGCTTTTTCACTTATAAATAAACTTTAAATTGTTGTTTTTGTTGTATTTGATAACTATCATTACTTAAATTATCAGCAATAAGATCATTCATAGTAATTGAATGTTTATCATGGATAACTGCATTTTCTAAATATGATTGGTAATTGCGGTAACAATAGTCAGTCATTGATACGCGATACATATGATTTAAATTAATATTGTTTAAGGTAACTCGATTGAATGGTTGTGCATTCATATCAATTGTATAATCCACGCCTTGCCAAAATGTACATAGCGTTTCATCGATAATTGTAACGCTTAAGGCATCATTTGAAAATTCAATATGTGCATAGCTGTATTCCAAAATATCTTTTATATGTTGTCCTTTAATTGTTAAATCCATAGGTACGTCTGGATGTGGATAAGCATTATATAATTCCGCATTTGTTACTGTTCCTTGTAATCCTGTTTCCCCACTCTTCGGTAAATGAACACAAGAAATATCTAAGTCATAAACTAATCTAATGCTATCATGTAACAATTGGGTAAAAGCATGGGGCTGTGTAATTACATCTTCGAGTCCATTTACTCCAGCTTCTAAGTTATGAGCAGTAATAATGTCGTCTGCCCAATATTCTACTGCTTTTCTATCGTAATACGTCTCTGTTAATAATGCTTTATCTTCTTCAAAAGCATTTAAATCAATAATTTCAGAGTTAATACCTTCTAATTCAAAAGAACTTGTCCGTTTTTTAAAATCAACTTTAATATGTACTAATTTTTGAGCGTTTTGCCCTGCTTGTACATATACTGTTTGGTCGTTTCTACCGACAAAAGTTTGATGCTGATGACCTGTGATTAATAAATCAATCACTCCTATATGTTGCATTATTTTTTCTGCTTCATTTACTTTTTGTTCTCTTTCATTCGTAGAAGTATTAAGCTGATTTAGACCACCATGATATATAACAATTAAAAAGTCTGGGGCTTCACTTTCATGAATATAGCTAATCCATCTTTTGGCAGAAACTAGTGTTTTTTCAATAACCACATCGTGTTCCATTTCAAAATATTCACGTTCCATTAATCCATCGGAAGTTAAACCAACGATAGCGATTTTAATACCTTCTATTTCTTTTATCGTATAAGGCGTTGAAAAATATGGTTCCTTAGTACGATTATATTCTATATTTGCAGATAACCAAGGAAACCTTGATAGTGATACTGCTCTAGAGAAAAATGACAACCCAAATTTAAATTCATTTGGGCTTATGCCACTCGCATCATATTCCATAGCATTCATGAGCTTAATCATCGGATGTCGTTTATACGGTGCTACTACTGCATAATAAAATGCAGCTAGAGAACCGGCTAAACTACCTCCACTATCTAGCAATATTACATTGTTATTGCGCTGTCTCATGTGTTTTACATATGTACCAGCGCGATAAATGTTAGATCCATGATGTCCATTTAAAAAATAACTATGCATATCCGAAGTCGCTATAATATCAACATTTATTTTTTCACTTTGTGTCATATACCTCGCCCCTTTATCACTCACAGTTTAACACGATTGCGCTATATTACGATACTAAAGTAATTAATTAACCATGTTACTGATTAAAAAATGTGGACTCAATAACAATGTCAATATTACTTTTTTGACATTGCCACCTTGCCCACAAAATTATTAGTACAAATGACCTTATATTGTTTTTTAGCTTAGTCTAATATTAACCAATTTGAATACGTTCTTTTGGATAATGATACTTATCTGGTTCTTTCCTACCACCGAGCATAATAATAAAGCTAATCAATCCAACACGTCCTATAAACATGAGACCCATAAGTATTACTTTGGATGTTGAATGTAAATCGCTCGTAATTCCTAACGATAAACCACATGTTCCAAATGCTGACATGACTTCAAAAAACACTTCTAACAATGTCATTTCACTATTTTCAATGATTAAAATGCTGACAATACTAGCGAAAGTAATCAAACTAGCCATAGTGAAAACTGCAAATGAACGTTGTACATCCATCGCATGGATTTCACGATTAAATACTTTAATGGAAAACTTCTCTGAATTATTATTATAGTTAAGTAGAAATAAGATTAATATTGCGAATGTTGTTGTTCTTATTCCTCCTCCGACGGAACTTGGAGATGAACCAATAAACATCAAGAATCCCATAATGGCATTTGTACCTTCACTAAATTGACTTACATCAATAGTTTGTAAACCTGCACTACGTGTAGTTGAAGAATTAAATAGTGCATAGAATAAACTTTTATGCCAACTCATGTTCTGTAAAGCGTGATTATGCTCAAGTACTAAAATAATAATTACACCAAAAACGAATAAGAATAAGTATGTTGACGTTGTAATTTTAGTAAATAATGAAAATCTAAAATTAGGTATTCTATTTTTAATATACGCTTTCACTTCAAGTAACACCGGAAAACCTATTGAACCTAAAATAATTAAAAACATTACTATAGTTTGTACAAAGTAATCATTTGCGTAAGGAATCAAGGACTGGCCGGTTATATCTAAACCACCGTTAGTTGTTGCTGATACCGACACGAAAAAGCCTTGCATGATCGCATATGATAAATCCGGATTATCTCTGTAAAAATAAAATGTTAATAACATAGCTGCCACAAATTCAATAGCAAGCATTGTTTTCACAATATCTAATATTAATTTAACTGTACCACTCATCGTATCTTTATTATTATCCAACATAATGAGTTGACGTTCACGGATACCAATTCTTTTGCCTAAAACTACCCATAATAACGTCCCGATTGCCATAACACCGATGCCACCAATATTTAAAATCACCATAATAATGATTTGGCCAAAAGTCGAAAAAGTTTCGGAAATATTTATAGGAGTCAATCCCGTAACACTTACTCCGGATACTGCGACAAATAAAGTATCAATCGGTTTTACATCTACACCACTTTTATATACAAATGGTAAATTGAGTAATAAAAATGATACGACTATAGCAACGAGATAATACATGACAATCCCTTGTTGAGGGCTAGATTTTTTAAATAATTTATTAAAAATAGACAACGCTTTTACTCACCTCAACGTCACTTCAATTTAAGTTTAATATCTTTTACCTTACCATCTCTATATATTTTAAGTGGTAGAGTATCCAAATCATCTTTGTGACTAAAAATAATTTGTCTGTATCTTAGTTTATCTTCTAATTCTTTACCATCTAATTCTACTATGACATCATTTTTTTGCAACCCAGATTTTTCAGCTAAACTATTTTCTTGTACTTCACCAATAACTACACCATTATCGATGTCTTCAGGTAATTGTAATGAAGCTTTAGCGTCATCATTTAATTCTGCAGTATCAATAATTTTCACGCCAGTATTTGGATATTTTACTTCACCTTTTTTTTCTAGTTCTTGTGCAGTTGATAATGCTGTATTTACAGGTATAGCAAATGCAATTCCTTCTACATTATCCATACTAATTTTCAAGGAAGCAATACCTACTAGCTTGCCATCTCTATCTATAATGCCGCCACCAGAGTTACCAGGGTTTACTGGAGCATCAATTTGAAATGCATCCATCAGCACATCATAGTTGTCATCTTTATCAATGTCAACTGGTACATGTCTATTCAGACCTGAGATTATTCCACTGGAAATAGACCCTTTAAAATCAACACCTAACGGATTACCTACTGCAATTATTGGTTCACCTAAAACCAGTTTTTGCGAATCACCATGTTTAATTGCTTTAATATCACTTTGTTTTTTTATTTTAGCTTTGACAACTGCTATATCTGACCATTTATCAGTGCCAATGACTTTACCAATTGTTTCATTGTCATCACCATATGTAATCTTTTGTTGTTCTTTATCTCCAACAACATGTGCATTCGTTATAATAAAAATAGAGTCGTCCACTTTTTTGTAGACGACACCAGAACCTAGTTCATTTTCTTGTCCTGCTTCTTTAGTTTCATTCTGTACTGATGAAGCGTCATCACTTGTATTATTTTCTACAGTGACTACAGAATGAATAGCTTTATTCGCACTCTTCATCGTGTTTGTGTACTGTTTATGATCATCGATACTGCCATTTAAAAATCCATCTTTATTGTGACCGTTGTTATCTACATTATTAAATATCGCATTCATCAAGGTTAATATTAAAATTACGCCAATAACAATTAAGATTTTAGCCCAATGGAATTTAATAAAAGCTCGTGTCTTATCTTGCCATGTTGGTTCAGTTTTAGATGTTGCTTGTTGTGTTGCTGACTGTTGCTCATCACTAGTTGTATTCGACGTAGTGTCTGCATCAACAGAATCGCTCACCTGAGATTGTTGTGCTTCTTCAGAGTGAAAATTCGTATTTTCATCCGCTGCTAATTGTGACTGATGCTCATCTTCATTTTGATCAGTTGTTGCTTCATTTGATGTCGATTTTGATAATGTTGTTGCTTCTGGACTCGAACTTTCTTGCACTTCAGTTGTTTCTTGCTCAATTGTTTTATCATCTGTTGTTGCATCTTCATTAGCTGTTGGGCTAGTTTGAGCGTCAGTTTCAACTGACGTGTTGCGCTTTTTCATTTCTTGTTGTTGCTGTTGAATTTCTTCTTGAGTGAGTTTTTCGATACGTGACTTTTGTAAATTTTCTTTCACTCTTTCTTCGTTGTTTTTAGCTACC
Organism: Staphylococcus sp. GDY8P72P; assembly: GCF_016890655.1. Taxonomy (NCBI): domain Bacteria; kingdom Bacillati; phylum Bacillota; class Bacilli; order Caryophanales; family Staphylococcaceae; genus Staphylococcus; species Staphylococcus sp. GDY8P72P. The sequence continues at coordinate 19,914 of NZ_JAFEQJ010000020.1, forward strand.
TCTTCATCTTTAAGTGCTTGTTGTTGTTGTAGCTGCTGCTCGTATTTGATACGTTGTTCACGTTCTTCATTATGAAAGAACTGGCGGCGTTTACGACGATATTTCTTTCTAGGTATGATTATTTTGTTGTCTTTATCCACCAAATCTCCTCCTTCATCCGCTTATCATTATCCTTTCATTATGACATATTGCACAAAAAAATTCTTCTTTATTTCATCTTAATATGCAAAAAGTTGATACACAATATCTTTATTTTGTTAATTTTTTAACAGTTAACCATAATATAACTGAAAAAGCATTGGATTACACCTTTGAAAAGGTCCATCCAATGCTTTGATAATTAGTTTTTATGTTTTTTGTTATTACGCATAGACGTTAACCAGCCTACGATAACAAGTAAAATCATAACAGCCCAGAAAATAGTTTGCCAAATGGCACCGTGAGGGAATTCATGAGGTATTAAGCCAATGTCTTCGTGCGCTAACACAAGAACTATCAACTTAATGCCGACCCAGCCTACGATAGCAAATGCCGCACCTTCTAAACCTGGATATTTATTTAACAACTCTACAAAGTATGTTGCCGCAAAACGCATGATTACGACACCGATTAAACCACCTAGGAACATTACAGTGAATTGCCCTAAGTCCATACCACCAAAATGAATACCAACTTTTGGTAAAGTAATAGCGATAGCCATTGCCGCTAACATTGAATCGATAGCAAAAGCAATGTCTGCAAATTCAACTTTGGCTACAGTGCCCCAAAACGCTTTGGAACTTGTTTTAATTTCTTCTCCATCTTCATCGTAGTGATGACTATCATTGCCAATTTCTTCATTTTCATCCTTATGTTGGAAGAAATTGTACAGGTTTTTGATGGACATATAAAGTAAATAAAGTGCACCTGCTGCTTGGATATACCAAAAATTTGCGATAATACTTATTAAAAATAGTGCTAAAAATCTAAATACAAATGCACCTAATAAACCATAGAACAAGGCTTTTTTACGTTGTTCTGGGGGTAAATGCTTAACCATAACAGCCATTACGACCGCATTATCAGCCGCCAATAAACCTTCTAAGAATACTAAAACAACTATTACCCATAAATAAGGTAAGATCAAACTCGGATCCATGACATTACAACTCCTTTAATTTTACATAAAAATAGAGACCTAAGCTAATAAGTTATGACCCACTGCTTCACATAAACTACAGAAAGACACAACTACAAGCAAAGGTCTCACTCAGCAAAAATACATTTACCCATTTTACCGGAAGTGCAAACACTTCGTAATGACGATAAAACGACTCTAATTGCTCCTTGTATTACTACAGTGCTTTATTAGAGCTAAGTTACTCCCCTCTGACATTTAGTCATAGGTATTCTATTTTTTATTTATTATACACGAAACTTTACTTATAATAAACTATATAACTTAATTTCAGGGAATTTTTCTTCAAACCAGCGCGTTGCAAAATCATTTTCAAATAAAAAGACGTATTGATCATAACGGTCTTTCACTAATATCGAACGTGAAGAATTCATTTTTTCTTGAATATCATCTTCATTTTCAATCCAACGTGCTATTTTCTTCCCTACTGGTTCCATAACTACATCTACGTTATATTCATTTTTAATTCTATGCTCAAACACTTCGAATTGGAGTTGTCCTACTGCACCTAGAATGATTTGGTTCGTGTGCAATGTTTTATAATATTGAATTGCACCCTCTTGCACTAGTTGTTCAATTCCTTTATGGAAATGTTTTTGCTTCATAACGTTTTTAGCAGAAACTTTCATAAATAATTCAGGTGTAAATTGAGGTAGCTCTTGGAAACTATATTTTTGATTTCCACCTACTAAGGTATCTCCAATTTGGTAATTACCGGTATCATATAATCCGATAATGTCACCAGCGACAGCATGATTTAACGTTTCTTTATCATCAGCCATAAAGGATGTTGAACGTGTAATTTTTTGTTTTTTCTTTGCTCGTTGTAATGTCACATCCATGCCACGTTCAAATGCGCCACTCACTATCCTCATAAATGCTATACGGTCTCTATGCTTAGGATCCATATTGGCCTGAATCTTAAAAATGAAACCAGAAAAGTCTTTGTCATAAGGAGAAACAGCTGTATCTTCTTTTGTTTGACGTGCATCTGGCATAGGCGCATGATCCACATAAGCATTTAGAAATTGTTCTACTCCAAAATTAGCTAATGCCGAACCAAAGAACACCGGTGTCAATTCACCCGCTAATAATGAATCATTATCAAATGAACCACCCGCTTCTTCGACAAGCATCAATTCTTCGATAGCCTGTTCAAAAGCACTATCATTCGTTATAGGATGAGATTCTTCCAATTCATAATCATCATTTAAATGTAATAAATTTTCTTCATCTCTAAAAGGTTCAATAGTTCTTGATTCTCTATCGATAATACCGAAAAAGTTTTGTCCCATGCCTACTGGCCAGTTCATTGGATAAGTTTCTATTTCGAGTGTTTGTTCTATTTCTTCTAATAATTCAAATGGTTCCTTACCTACACGATCTAGTTTGTTAATAAATGTAAAAATAGGAATACCACGCATTTTACACACTTTGAATAATTTTAATGTTTGTGGTTCAATCCCTTTCGCACAGTCAATTACCATAACTGCGCTATCAACAGCCATTAATGTACGATACGTATCTTCTGAAAAATCTTCATGGCCTGGTGTATCTAATATATTAATTTTATAGTGATCATAATCAAATTGCATCACAGAACTAGTTACTGAAATACCACGTTCTTGCTCTACTTTCATCCAATCACTTGTAGCAAACTTCCCACTTTTTTTACCTTTTACTGTCCCAGCTTCACGAATTGCACCACCGAATAACAATAGTTTTTCAGTTAATGTCGTTTTACCAGCATCGGGGTGAGAAATAATAGCAAACGTTTTTCGTGCTTCAATTTCTTCCTTAATTGTCATTTTAATTCTCCTTTAATACTCGTCTATCCATTCAATTACTCTTGTTGCAATTTGGGTACATTTTTGTTCGTCGAATATTGTAAATAAATGCATGATTATTTCTTCTTTCATTTCACAAGTATCGACCTGAGTTGTTAACTCTAACGACCAATTATAATCAGGTATCCCTACAAAATAGTGATGTATTTGGTCATCTTTATGCAGGTACACTCTAGTATCATCTGGTAAGTGTCTAATCTGCATGTGGCCCACCGCCAAATTTTGCATATGCTGCGTCTAAACCAATTAAATCGTCACGATGTGGTACTTTAACATGTCCTGGCATAATTTGATAAGGTTCTCTACCTTTCGAAGCTAACACAACGGTATCTCCTGGCTGTGCAATTTCAATAGCATGTTTAATTCCTTCTGCACGATCAGTAAACTCTACGTAGTTATTATGCGTAGCACCTTTCGCTAATTCTGAAGTTAGCATTTTCGGATCATCGTTTGCCGGATTATCAGGAGTAAAAATAACGTAATCAGCACGACAAGCGACACGGCCCATTTCAGGAGTTTTAGTTAAATCACGTTCTCCCGCCATTCCACATAAAAAGATTAGGCGCTGTTGTGCGAATGGTTTTACAGCATCAATTAATTTATCCATTCCATCAGCTGTATGCGCGTAATCAATAATTAAGTCAATTGGCAATTCAGGATCTAGCACTTCTAAACGTCCATCGACAGGCTCTAAATATTCAACAACATCTATAACTTCTGTCAAAGGTATGCCCTTACTCCATACTGCAATGATTGCTGCCATGATATTAGAAATATTAAATTTTCCAACGTATGGGGATTTAACTGGATACACACCAAAAGGCGTTGCCAAATCAAAAGTAACACCTTGCAATGTTTCATTAATATTAATGGCCGTAAATTGTGCTTCACGATCGATACCATAAGTAAAAACCTCAAACGGTGTCACAGATGTTAAATATTCAGCAAAATCATCATCGTTATTAACAATGGCATATTTCTCTTTTGCTAAATCTTCACCTAATTGGCTAAACAATAATGATTTAGCATGCCCATATGCCTCCATAGTGCCATGGAAATCTAAGTGATCTTGCGTTAAATTTGTAAAGATTGCCACATCAAATTCGACTCCGCGTAAACGTCCCAACGCCAAACCATGACTCGATACTTCTAAAGTCATCGCTTCAGCTTGTTGTTGGACAGCTTCATTTATTTTCTTCGTTAATACTACCGTTTCAGGTGTTGTATTAGCACCTTTAGTTTTTTCTTCATTTATTTGAAAGCCGTTAGTACCTAAATAGGCACTGCCTTTATTTAATTTTCTATAAATATGATGAATCATTGTCGCAACAGATGTTTTACCATTTGTTCCAGTTACACCATAAGTTATTAATTGCTGGCTTGGATAATTAAACAATAAGTTGACTAAGATACTTGCTACACGTAAAGTGTCAGGCACTATAACTTGTGTCACATTACCTGTAAGTGTCAACTGTCTATTAACTACTACAATTTCACACCCTGCATCCACTACATCTTGACAAAACTTATGACTATCCACTGTATAGCCCTCTGATGCTACAAATATGCTTTGTGCTGTAGCAGTACGTGAGTCAGTTGTTATATCAACTATATCTTGTTCTAATGATCCAATAACTTGTTTTACTTTTATTTTGTCAAACAACGTTTTCGCATCCAACATCTATCGCTCCTTTAAATCACATATGTTTATTATACACGTTTTTTCTTGTTTTTATAGCAATGATTTCTTGAAATTCATGATTTGTTTCTTCATTTTATGGCTATAGTTTAAATAAACAAACTATTAGAAAGTTTAATAATACTTGGAGAATTTTAACTTGATGTAAGTCATATGTTAAGTCTTTCTATAATTTGCTTATTATAATGAATCTGACGATACATTTTACTTTATTAATGCTAATCTATACTTATAAAAATAGATTTCATTGTAACTTATATATACTTAAACTAGTATGAATCATTTTACATCAACTTGTAAAATGATATAATCTTCTTTAATTGCGTTTTTTTCTTTCGCACTGCTTAAAATTACGATAAAATAATTATGCATCACACTACATTATTGGAGGGTGGCTTTCATGGTTACTCAAAAGAAAAAATTATTGATAATTACTGGTTCATTTGGTAATGGTCATCTACAAGTTACGCAAAGTATCGTGAATGAATTTAATGCTATGAACCTTGATAACCTAACTGTAATTGAACATGATTTATTTTTAGAAGCTCACCCTTTATTAACTTCTATATGTAAAAAATGGTATATCAATAGTTTTAAGTATTTTAGAAACATGTATAAATCATTTTATTATAGTCGACCTGAGGAGTTAGACAAATGTTTTTATAAATATTACGGCTTAAATAAATTAATAAATTTATTATTAAAAGAAAAACCGGATTTAATTTTACTAACATTCCCTACTCCGGTTATGTCAGTATTGACTGAACAATTTAACATTAATATTCCTGTTGCCACAGTAATGACTGACTATAAAATGCATAAAAATTGGATTACCCCTCATTCTGAAAGATATTATTTAGCTACTGAGGACTTAAAAGAAGAATTTGCATCTATTGGTGTTCCTAAAAATAACATCAAAGTAACGGGTATTCCTATCTCTGATAAATTTGAGGCAGCTATCGATAAAAGTGAGTGGTTAAGTAGCAATCACTTAGATCCTGATAAACCTACTATATTAATGTCAGCAGGCGCTTTTGGTGTTTCTACTGGTTTCGGTCAGATGATTAAAGATATGCTTATCCAAAGTCCACAATCTCAAATAGTTATGATTTGTGGTAAAAGTAAAGAATTAAAACGTAGCTTAACGGCACAATTTAAAGACTATAATAATGTGTTAATTTTAGGTTATACTCAACATATGAATGAGTGGATGGCTTCGAGTCAATTGATGATTACTAAGCCAGGGGGTATAACTATTTCTGAAGCACTGACGAGACAAATTCCTATGATTTTCTTAGATCCAGCACCAGGTCAAGAGTTAGAAAACGCACATTATTTTGAAGCCAAAGGATTCGGTAAGATCGCTTATACACCAAATGATGCTATCTCGTATGTTGCAGAGTTAACATCACAGCCTGACGCTTTAGCAATGATGTCACAACAAATGGACGACTCTAGAGTAACATATTCAACTTATAAGTTATGTAAAGATTTACTAGACCTCATGCATCATTCTAGTCAATATGAGGAAGTATATGGAAAGGTTCCTTTATATGCAAAGCTCTTCGTTAAATAATTACGCACACAATAAAAATTTCATAATCATGCTTATAATATTATTTTTAATGGAATTTGCCCGAGGAATGTATATATTGAGTTATTTATCACTACTTCCAACTGCAACTTCCATAGCGGTAGGTGTTACATCTATCGCTATTTCTATTCATTTTATAGCAGACGCTGCAACCAATTTTGTCATTGGCTTTTTACTCAAACGATTAGGTACTAAAGTAGTATTAACATTAGGTTTCTTACTTGCCTTTTTCAGCTTATTTCTAGTTATTTGGTTTCCAACAAATCCAATTGTCTTAATTGCTAGTGCAATTTTACTAGGAATCTCTGTTAGTCCAATTTGGGTCATAATGTTAGCTAGTGTTGAAGAAAAAAATCGTGGCAAACAAATGGGCTATGTTTATTTTTCTTGGTTGCTAGGTTTATTAGTTGGTATGGTCTCAATGAATATTATCTTTAAATTCCATCCAACGAATTTTGCCTTTATGATGTCACTCATGGTTTTAGTCGCATGGGTATTATATTATTTCGTAAAAATCAGATTAACAAATTACAATACGAAACCAGTAGCCCAACAAATCACACAAATTAAAAATGTAACTAAAAAGCATATGCTGCTATTTCCAGGTATTTTACTACAAGGTGCAGCAATTACTGCATTAGTCCCAATTTTACCTATTTATGCAACAAAAGTTGTTGGCGTATCAACTGTTGAATACACCATTGCACTTATTATTGGTGGCATTGGCTGTGCCATTTCAATGCTTATTCTGTCAAAATTAATAGATAATAATGGAAGACTGTTTACCTATAGTGTAATCATCGGTGGCTTCACATTGTATGCATTATTAATTTTTGCATTATCTCTTATTACTAATATTTATATAGTATGGGGACTCGCTGTTTTCATCGGTTTAATGTACGGTCTACTACTACCTGCATGGAATACATTTATGGCAGGTCACATTAATCCTGAAGAACAAGAAGAAACTTGGGGAGTTTTTAATAGTGTTCAAGGTTTCGGTTCTATGATTGGTCCGTTATGTGGCGGACTTATTAAAGAGTTCACGCATAGTGTTAACAATACATTTTATTTTTCAGCACTAGTCTTTTTATTTTTAGCAGTCTTTTATGCGCTCTACTTTATAAAAAACCGCAAAAATTTAATATAAAGTACTACTGACAATCAATAATGTTTTAACGTATATAAAAGTCACGGTCGTAAAATTTAGTTAACACTATTAAATTTTACGACCGTGTTTTTTATAATTACATAGTTGCTATTTAAATGCTTCTTATTGTGAAACTGCTGAGCGGAAACGCCTTGACCCATATCTCCCCTTCTTTATATTTACTAATGTATATTTAAGATTTAAATACAATGATTAATTTTGGTAGCGATTTTGGCCGACTCCTGTGGTAATAGCGCTCGCCGAAGACTACAGGCTGAGGCAGTGCTCGCGGAAAGCGTGCACAAAAAAACTGCCAACAAAGCCGGAAACTTTGTCGACAGTCTAGCCTAATCAAGTATTATTTCAATTAGGTTTTATTGCAATAATACCTTTTATTTCACTAGAGCTAACATTGTTAGTCTCTATGAGGATAATTTACAATTAAGCTAAATTAAAAGTATCTTCAACTTTCCACTTTTCAGCTTCATCATCATATTTCACTAAAGAAACTTGATCAATAGTTTCTTTATAATCAATACCTGCTAATTTAACTTGTCCATAAATATCTTCGAATTCTTGACTTGTTAATCCTTGAGCAATTGTAAAATGTGGAACAAACGGATGATCAGGTTGTCCATAAAAATCACCATTATTAAATTGATCAAACAAGTTTTGAATTTCATCTGTTTTTTGCACTTTAAAATAAATAACATTATTTATCGGTGCAAAGCTAGAAGCCTTAGTTGCATGCACATCGATTGGTTGAAGCCCTTCTAGACGTGATTTAATATCTTCTTTAACAGCTTCGAAATCTTCATCTTTAATCTCAAATTGCCCTTTAATTGTAATATGCGGCATAATTGTCGCATAATGTGAATCATAACGCTTACGGTAAGCATTTACTTCATCTTGAAATGCTTTTGACGGAATTAATGCTAATCCTAAAATCATTGAAATTCCTCCTTTGTTTAACATATTACCATTATAGCAAATTTCAGAAAAATTCGTTACTTTAAACTTTATTTAACTTCAATTTTTAGTTTTTATTAAAAAGAAATATTATCTGATAAAAAATAAGTAAGTGTATCAGCTAATAATGGTTTCCAAGATTTCCAACGATGACCACCATCAAATTCTTGATAGTAATAGGTCATTTCCTGTGTTGCTAATAATTGATTCAATGCTCTATTAGGCGTTAAAAAATCGGCTCTTTTACCAGTTGTTGGTAAGGCAAAATCGGCCTCCTCTAATCCTACAGTATGCCAAACTGTTAAAATGTCAGTAAATTGACATCTTTGCACCAATGTTGTAATCACGTCGTCATGTTGTGGACTAAGCATACCTACTTGGCTAAACACGCGTGGATAAGTTAACGCCGTTATTAAAGCAACACTGGCTGCTAAACTATCTCCAAGTAGTAGTCGTCCATTACCTACTTTATAAGTTGGAAATTGTTGATCTATATACGGTAATATTTCTTGAGCCATAGCTTTAACTGTTAAAGGTGTACGCTCACCTTGTGGGTGAAACTCTGCTCTTCTTTTATCTACCGATTCATAGTTAAATCCAACAAATATCGCTCTTTCTACTTCATTGTTTGCTCTTAATTTTTCATAAGTTCTATGAATTTGTCCAAAACTATAAAAGTCTTTACCATCAAAGCAAAATACTACTTTATATTTAAATAAGGCTGTATAGTCTTTGGGTAAATAAATAGACAACTTAATATCCCTCTCTAATATTTTACTGGGAAAGTTAATTTCATTTACGCTTCCTGCTTGAAACTCGGTCATAAAAATATGCGCCTCCTAGTTTTCTTAACGCCATTGTACCAAGAGACGCAGTATTTTCAAATATACTGACTAGTATTAAATTGTATAGATTTACTCTTTTTGTCGTTCTTTTTCAAGCCGTTCAGGATAATCATAGTGCCAAAATACTGCGTTAGGCACTTCATTCTTATCTGGTTTATATATCGCTTGCTTACCTGAACCCAATTTTTTCTTTTGTCGCTCATAATCTTTCAAAGCATTGATTGCTGGGCGATGTAATATCCATATAGCTATGATGTTTAACCATGCCATTAAGCCAACACCTAGATCACCCATACCCCAAGCAGCCTCTGCAGTTTTAACGGCACCAAAAATAGTTGCAGCTATTAAAATTATACGTGTGACGTTAATCCAAAAGAATGTGTTGGAATAATTTTTATTTTTTGTAAGATAGGTTATATTGGTTTCTGCAATATAGTAATACGCTAATATTGTAGTAAAAGCAAAGAAGAATAATGCAATCGCTATAAAGTACGACCCAATACCAGAAAATGCTGGATCGAAATGATATGAACTACCTTGGAATGCTTTATCAATACCAGCTTGTGCATACATTGCAGTACCAGAATAATCTTTGTCACCATTAGCCATAGGTACAAAAATTTCGTTATTTTCAATAAGTCTCGGACCACCATCACTATTTGTTTTACCATCAGTAACATTGTAAGTGCCAGATAATAAAATAATAAGTGCTGTAGCTGTACAGACAAACAATGTATCAACATAAACAGAAAATGATTGTACTAATCCTTGTTTGGCAGGATGAGACACTTCAGCAGCCGAAGCCGCATGAGGCCCTGTACCTTGTCCTGCTTCATTTGAGTAGAGTCCACGTTTCACTCCAATTTCAATCATAGCCCCTACAATGCCACCAAAAGCAGCTTCCATTCCGAATGCTGATTTAAAAATTAACGCAAATAAAGCTGGTACATGTTCGATATTTATAATGATAATAATAACTGCTATTAAAATGTACGCAATCGCCATGAAAGGTACGATAGCAGTGGCAGCATTAGCAATCCATTTAATACCACCGAAAATAATTAACGCTAATAACACAGCTAAAGCTATAGCTATTATCCATGCATCAAAACCAAAAGCATTTTTCATTGAACTTGCAATTGCATTTGATTGAACACCTGGTAGCAAAAGCCCTACCGAAATTACTGTAACAATCGCGAATATTAAACCATAAATTTTCCCAATTTTACCTTTCATTCCATATTCAATGTAGAAAGCAGGTCCACCACGATATTCCCCTTTTTCTTCACGTTTGTAGATCTGACCTAATGTCGATTCTATAAAGGCACTACTCGCACCTAAGAACGCTGACGCCCACATCCAAAATACTGCACCAGGGCCCCCAATAAAAATAGCTGTAGATACACCTACAATATTACCTGTTCCCACACGTCCTGCTAAAGATAAAGCAATCGCTTGGAAACTTGATATCCCAGTAGGTGATTTCTCACCTTGAAACATCAACCTTATCATTTCTTTAAAATGTCTAATTTGAACAAAACGCATCATAAACGAAAATATTACACCGGTTAACAACAAACCATAAACTAGCGGTTTACTCCATACTAATTCATTAAGCCATGCAACAAAATTTTCTAACATCATTTTATCCCCCTTGTCATATCACAGTATTTGCGTGATATAATGCTTATTATTATACACATATGTAAGCGCTTGCACAATGGATATTTTTTACTTTTCCATTCATTAATTGTAGATTTATGAATGGTTCTATTTTTGTCTTTTGTTGTGCCACGTTATAAGCTATACTAAAGTGTAATCTATTATTGCTTTAGGAGGACAGTTCTATGTTAAATAAAGTATGGTTTAGAACTGGGATTGCATTAATAATCCTATTTATACTAATTAAATTAGTAATGGAAGTTCATTCCATCTTCATACCGTTTATCATTATTTTACAATCTGTACTTCTACCATTGTTATTAAGTGGTTTTTTATTCTATCTATGTCTTCCTTTTCAAAAGATTTTAGAGAAATATAATGTACCACGTTGGGGAAGTATCACAATTATCTTTATCGGGTTAATCATTGTTATCGGCATCATCGTCGGTATTGTAGGTCCAATGATTGTAGAACAAATTGATAATTTGATCCAACAAATCCCTATGTTACAAAATGAAGTACAAAATATTATCCAATTTTCATTAAACCAAATGGAACGCTTGCCGTCAGATGTTACGGAAAGAATCAATAAAGTTGTTGGCTCTATGGGTGATAACGTTGCTGATATTTTATCTAATTCATTAAGTTATATTACTTCTATTATTTCAACAATGTTCTTATTAATTATGGTTCCATTTTTCTTAATCTATATGTTAAAAGATCATGAGCGTTTTATACCATTTATTGCACGCATTTTTAAAGGTGAACGCAAAGTATTTGTTGTAGATTTATTGAAAGATTTAAACGAAACTGTAAAATCTTATATCCAAGGTCAAGTAACAGTAAGTTTAATTTTGGGACTAATCTTATATATCGGCTATTCTATTTTAGGTTTAAATTACACACTATTATTAGTAATGTTCGCGATTGTAGCAAATATGATCCCATTCCTAGGTCCTTGGATGGCGTTTGCACCAGCAGGTATTATCGCAATTATTCAAAGCCCTTCTACATTTATTTGGGTTTGTATCATTACATTAATTGCACAACAATTAGAAGGAAATGTCATAACACCTAACGTTATGGGTAAATCTTTAAATATTCACCCATTAACTATCATTGTAGTGATTTTAGCTGCAGGTAATTTAGGAGGCTTTATGCTAATACTTATTGCTGTACCATTATATGCAGTAATTAAATGTATTGTTAGAAATATTTTCAACTATAGACAAAAAATTATAGATAAAGCACAATCTACTGTGCATGATTAACGGATGGACTTAAATCCCCATTCGTAAAATAAGAGGACTAATCCTTATATGGATTGGTCCTCTTTATTATCTTAGCCTCTTTTTATCATCAGTTCATATATAAAAAACGTTGGTGCATGCACCAACGTTTTACACTTTATTATTTTATTGCATGATAGCCGCTATCTACATGAATGTTTTCACCAGTAACACCACTTGCAAAATCACTTAATAAGTATGCAGCTGTTTTACCCACTTCTTCTTGAGTTACATTACGTTTTAACGGTGCGCGTTCTTCAATTTCTTTAAGAATAGTATTGAAACCGCCGACCCCTTTAGCACTTAATGTACGAATTGGACCTGCAGAGATAGCATTAACACGAATATTATCTTCACCCAAATCCGCTGCTAAGTAGCGTACATTAGCTTCTAAACTAGCTTTAGCTACTCCCATTACATTGTAATTAGGTACAGCATATTCTCCACCGATATACGTAGTAGCAACAATACTACCACCCTCAGTCATTAATTTTTTAGCTTCTCGAGCTACAATCGTTAATGAGTATGAACTAATATCTTGCGCTAATAAGAAACCATCTCTTGATGTATCAGAAAAACGGCCACGTAAGTCTTCAACATTACCGAATGCGATAGAGTGATATACACCATCAATGTGTCCTACTTCTTCGCCAATTTTAGCAAATCCTGCAACGACATCTTCATCGTTTTGTACATCAACTTGATACATATGTGTTTCAGTTTGGTTTAATTGCTCAACTAGACGCTCTAATTCTTTTTTACTACGCTCTTTACGATATGTAAATACTAGTTTAGCACCTAATTCATCTAGCACTTTTGCCACACCAAAACCAATACTACGTTTATTCGCAATACCCATAATAACATACGTTTTATTTTCCAAATTAAACATTAGACTAACTCCTTTAATTTATATAAATTGATTTCACTTCAATGATTGTTTAGTACAATCCACATTATATTACTTAATTATACCAGTAATTATTTTAACATTGCTACATTTAACTGAACAATTAAATACATTAATTTAATTATTTAATTTGTATTATGTTAAGTAAGTCGCCTACTGGACATGGGCGTTGTTAATAATAAAATTCTAATTCTCGTTTTAATTCATCTACATATTCTTTAGAGCCAGTTACAATTAGTCTATCACGATAACGTAATTGCGTATCACCATGAGGTACGATAGATTCATTATTACGAATAATTCTTACAAAAATAATATCGCCATCGAATGGGAAGTTACGTAATTGTATTTGATCATATTTATGATTCAACATCGCAATTTCGTATAATGAAGTTTCTACATTACTTAAGATATTTAACATATTAGGTGTTTCAATTAGACCTTTAAGCAAAATTTTATTACTTAAATAACTACTAAAGATTTCAATACCTTGTGCACGTAATTCTTGATCATCGGTATTACTTTCCAAACGACAAATAACACGTTCAACGCCTCGTTCTTTAGCCATTAACGCTACCTTTTTGTTAATATCATCGTCATTAGTAGAGCAGACAACGATATTTCTTTTGAACAAACCTAATCTATCTAACATGTCCGCTTCATAATCAGCAATTTCAATCATAGATATCTCATCAGCTAATTTACGTTTATCACTTAAATCTGTTCGATAGTACAATGAAACTTGGTATAACTGAGATGCTAAATTTTGAGCAATTGGTATCGTTAATTGGTTCTTTCCAATCATACTGACCTCAATTTTGCGTGTTGCTTCTTCAGGCATTGGGAACATTTTTTTAAATACGATCGGCACGAATACACATGTAATAACAGCACTTAAAATTAAAATGCCTGAAATTTCTGGTGTGATTGTTCCTAATTGTTCCGCAATTTTTGCCGAAGCAATAACCAATGATAATGTTGACGTTAATAAAAATGCTGTAGAAATCGTGGTTTTTTGATCAAACCAACGTCTTATATAAAAGACCGGAATTAATTTTGACACTAAAAAAGCTGCCATTAATAACGGAATAATAATTAACAGTGACGGTTCTTTTATTAAAGAAGGGATGTTTAAATCTACCCCAACCATTATAAAGAATATTGGTATGAAGAAACCGTAACCAAAGGAATCTAATTTTTCCACTAAATCTTCGTCTGGTTTTAACAAGGAAACAACGACACCGGCTAGAAACGCACCCAAAATATTTTCTGCACCAGCACCTTCTGCTAATGCTACTAATAATATGATTAGCGCAAATACTGCTCTAATACCGATTTGGGTAGTACCGTCCATTAACTTTTGTAAAAACTGCGCTTTCTTGAATACGCCACCGATTAAATAAAAGACAACTGTAAACACAACTAATGTGCTAATTAACCAAATAGAACCACTATGTGAAGCATGAATTGTGCCATATGCTGTTAATAAAATCATAGTAACCAAATCTGCTAAGACAGCAACGAGTAAGATAAACTGTCCAATAGTCGTTCTCATAATGTTCATTTCTTTTAATGTAGGTACAACGACGCCTAATGAGATTGTCGAAATAATAATAATCATTAACAAGACGTCATCTATCAATCCAAACCACTTAAAGAGATAGGCAAAGACAATTGAAATTATCATAATAAACATAAAGACAGTAACAGCCAATTGTAAATGTCCCGGCACTTTTTTCTTCTCATTTTTACTATTACTACCTTTTTTAGAATCTTTTTTAAAGGCAGTAAAGTCTATTTCTAATCCACTTAAAAACATTAAAAAGATAAATCCTAATGTCGACAAAATATTAAGCATAGCATCTCTTTCTACAAGATTCAGAAAAGAGTTACCAATCACAATACCCATAAGTATTTCAGCAACGACGACTGGAATAAAAGTAATATTAAGTCTGTTGACAATAATAGGTGTTAAAAATGCTGCTAAAACAACTATAACAAGTGATACAAATTCCATATTGCCTCCTATAATAAATAAGACATGAATGACGTCGCTAGGCCAAAGTAAATTAGCATACTTACGATATCATTAATTGTTGTAATAAACGGCCCACTAGCAACTGCCGGATCAATATTAAGTTTGTTCATAACTAGAGGTATCATTGAACCAACTAACGTTCCTACTGTCATCGCTATAGTTAAGCTACTTGCAACAATAAGCCCTAAAATAGGTTGTTGGTACAGGACAATAATAATCATTAATAGAATAGCAGCACATACTAAACCACTTAAAAATCCACTTCCAGTTTCTCGTAATGCCACTTTGAATTTACTTTGTTCATCAATTTCACCAGTTGATATATTACGTACTGAAACGGCTAACGATTGTGTACCAGAATTACCTGACATGCCACTAATAATTGGAATAAAAGCTGCTAATAGTGCAACTTGTGATAATGTGTCTTCAAATGAGCCTAATATTGTGGCAGTTATCATACCTAGAAATGTTAATATAATAAGCCAAGGCAAACGCTTTAAAGCAGTTTTGGTAACAGAATCATTCGTAGCATCGACGTCACTAACACCTGCTAAACGTGAGTAGTCTTCGCTTGCTTCTTCATCTATTACATCTAAAATATCATCAATGGTAATAATACCAAGAAGATGATCTTGATAATCGACAACCGGCATAGCTATAAAATCATAATCTCGCATTTTTTGTGCTACGTCTTCTTGGTCATCAGCTACATTTGCACTAATAACACGTTCACTCATAATATCTTCAATATATGCATCATTTTCAGCAATAATTAAATCCCTTAATGACAATACACCAACCAATTGTTTATCATCATTCACTGCGAAAATTACATAAATGGTTTCTGCGTCTGGAGCTTGTTCTTTAACGTGCATCAATGCTTCTTTCACTGGCATAGTAGCCTTTAACGAAATATATTCAGTAGTCATGATACCGCCGGCAGTGTCTTCTTCATAATGCAGCAATGCTTTTATTTCTTTGGCATCATCTTTATTCATTAAAGTTAAGAGGCTGACTATTTTTTGTTTTGATAAATTGTTCATTATGTCTACAGCATTATCATATGACATATCTTCTAACACATGACTGGCATAGGATGCATTCATCGTATCAAAAAGTGCTTCATACTCTTCTTCATCAATTTCTAATTGATCGAAAAAATTAGCTACTTCTTCTGGAGATAAGACTTCAAATATACGTTGTCGAATTTCATCCTCGCTATCTTCAAAATACTCACTTTGTTCATATGTATGCATTGTTAAAAATTCAGTTCTAAATTCATCTATATGATTTTGTAACAATAAATCATCAAGTAAAACTTTATTATATACGTTTTCATCATCTAGTGTGATTGTTTCATTCTCATTATTCATAGTCGACACCTCCAGAATATATTTAAAATTATAGCATATTATAAATAGTAGTAAGTTTATCTGTTTGATCTTCAATTGTAATGATTTGTTGCGTAATAGGATGCGTGAAGGAAACACGCATACATTGTAGTAGTTGATGATGATAACGGGATGTTATCCCCCCATATAACCCATCTCCTACTAGTGGATGACCTATATGCTGAAAGTGAACTCTAATTTGATGTGTCCTTCCAGTTAGTAACTTGACCTGACATAAACTAAAGTTGTCTGTAGAAGCTAAACATTTAAAATGTGTTTCTGCGTATTTACCAGTTGGATCTACCATCCTTTGAATAATACTGTCAGGATGCCTCTTTATCGGTGCTTTGATTATTCCATTATCCTGTACTTTACCCATACAAATACATAAATAACGCTTATCTATTTGCGTTTCAGACATTAAATGATGAATATACCCATGTTTCGTAAATATAACAATACCTGAAGTATTACGATCTAACCGTGTAACGATATGTGGCACATAGCGTGTGAAAGATTGCTGTAAATATGCAAGCACTTGTTCTACTAAACTTTGATGTAAGTGTTCTCTAGAAGGTGCAATATTTTGATTCGCTGATTTCGATACAATAAGAATATAATCATCTTCAAATAAAATAGTTAATGGTGAATGATAAGGCTGTAAATTGAAACTCGGTTGTTCCTGAGGCAAACAAACAACTAACTCATCACCTTCAGTTAATTTTTTTCTTACCGTTACATGCTCATTATTAACAACTAAAGCGCCATTATTTTTAATGGCGCTTATCGTCTTACGTGAGTATAAATGTCTGTGTAAAAAATCTTTCAGCATTTCATTACGAAAGATTCGGTAGACAAATTTCATCAAATATCGTCCTCACTAGAAATGAATGAATCATGCACTCTCTTCCAAAATGGAAATGGTCTAAATCTAGCAAATCGCACTTTTTCATTCGCAACTCGAAATTGAATGGCATTGACATTCTTATGTTTTATACTTACATGATCAATTGTTGTTAAAATAGTGTCATGGTTCACAGGTGTAATTAAACAAGTATGATGTTTAGGTAAGACTAATGGTGAACCTACTGTTCTAAATACTCTATTATTTATAGATGCAATTTCTGCTATTTGCATTGCCTCTAAAGATGGATGAATAAGTGCACCACCAAGTGCTTTATTATAAGCTGTTGAACCTGAAGGTGTAGATACACATAATCCATCACCTCTAAAACGTTCAAATTGCTTACCACGTATATTTACGTCCACAACTAACGTTGAACCATTTTCAGTTTTCATTGTCGCTTCATTTAACGCTAAATATCTTGTTTCATAACCATTGTCATTATATCGCACTATGATTTCTAACAATGGATATTCAATTACTTGGAATTGTGAATTATTAATTTCTATTATTAATTTTTCTACTTCATGTGGTAACCAATCTGCATAAAAGCCGAGATGCCCAGTATGTACCCCGACAAAAGCGCAACGTGATAACATATGACTATATTTATGAAATGCTTGAAGTAAGGTGCCATCTCCACCTACAGAAATTACAATTTCTGGGTTGTCTTCATCTTCTACCATATTAAAGTCTTCCATATGGTTTATCATTTTATGCTTTAAGGCATTAGATTTAGAATCGCCTTTAGATAATATTGTATAACGCATGGATATACACCTCACTAGTCATTGTTATGTTTTTTCGCTCGCTTTTTGGAATAATATTGTTGTGCCTCTTGAATCTCATCTTTAATTTCCGACATTTCTTCATCTAATAAAAATGCCGCTTCAGCCGCACGTTCAAGCCTATGTTGGATCTCAGGCGGATAATCACTATCATATTTATAACGCAATGTATGTTCAATCGTCGCCCAAAAATTCATCGCTAATGTACGGATTTGTATTTCAGCCAATATTCTTTTTTTACCTGACAGTGTTTCTATTGGATATTCAATAATCACGTGATATGAACGATAACCACTTTGCTTAGTATTACTAATATAATCACGTTCTTCAACAACATTAAAATCTTTACGTTGCCTTAGTAGATTAACCACAACATCAATATCATCCACAAACTGACACATCATACGTAAACCTGCTATATCATACATTTCTTCATGTAATCGATCAAAAGGGATATGTCGCTTATTCGCTTTGTCGATAATACTAGTCATAGGTTTAACCCTACCAGTGACAAATTCAATTGGTGATGCTTGTTCACCAACTTCGTATTGTTTACGTAAACCCTTTAACTTTATTTTTAATTCATCTACAGCTTGTTTATATGGAGCTAAAAACTGATCCCATTGATTCATTGCGTCTCACTCCGCTTCACTCTAATTCAAACGTGTCTTCAACTACTGAAACAAACTCCTTACCATAATTTGAATTACCCTTAATATTTTCTAATATGTAAGTTAGTTCGTTATTAAATTCTGTTAATTCTAACGTGTCATTAACTATTATTTTTTTACCTTTATTTTCGTGTAACATCGACCATGTTTCTTGTACAAAAATAAGGTATGTATAAGATTCCCCATTATCTAAAATATGTGCGAAGGCATGATTATCACTATCAACAAGCATTTGTCCTGCTTCTTGTAATCCTTCTATTGATTCTTCGGTATAGCAAAGAATGCTATCATCTGTAATTTTGATTTCGTTAACATAAATACGCATGCTTGTTCCTCCTTATTCTTCATTAGTTTAACATAATTTCCTATTACATAACACGTCACATGACTATTATGAAATCCAACTTTTTTAAAGATTTATTATGTATATATAGTATTATTTTTTCGGATTACTTTAAATCTACAACAAAATTTTGCATAATAAAAGCCGAGGAGTGAATTATTTTGGCTACAAATAATGAAATTGAATTCAAACAATTATTAACAGCAACACAATACGACAATTTAACAGATTTTTACTTTAAAAATGAGACACCATTTTCACAAACGAATCATTATATAGACACACCAGATTTTCAATTAAAAGCACAACGTTGTGCATTGCGCATTCGTGTAAAAGACCAACACAATGAAATGACGTTAAAAGTTCCAGCCGCAGTAGGATTATTAGAATATAACTTCGATACTACTGTACAACCTGAAATTAACGCACCACTACCTCCTTCTCAACTGCCTCAAGATATCAAAGACGTTTTATCGCAAATGCATATTGATATCGAATCACTAGTAATATTAGGTTCACTTACCACTGAACGTTTAGAACGAGAGATAGACAATAATCTATTAGTCCTAGATAAAAGTACTTACCTAAATACAACTGATTATGAATTAGAATATGAAGTCCAAGAGTATAACTCAGGTTTGGCACAATTTCATGCGTTATTAGCAGAACATGATATCGATGCTGTCACACCCGATAATAAAGTACAACGTTTCTTTAACCGTAAAGAAGGGTTGCAATAATAAACACGGACAATTCTCCTAAAAGTCGAATTACTTTCATATGTAAATATTCATGTTATATTATTAATATATAAATGAAATATGGTGATAACAATGACTCAAACACCTTATGAAATTATCGGTTCTGAAGCTTTATACAACATGATTGATCACTTTTATATGCTTGTAGCAAAAGACCAACGTATAAACCATTTATTTCCTGGAGATTTTGAAGAAACGAGCCGTAAACAAAAACAGTTTCTGACCCAATTTTTAGGTGGTCCAAGTCTCTATTCACAAGAGCACGGACATCCAATGCTTAAAAGACGTCATTTAGATTTTACTATCACGACATTCGAACGTGATGCTTGGCTAGAAAATATGGCTACTGCAATTACAGCAGCTCAGTTTCCTGCAGGTGTAGGTGATTATTTATATGAACGTCTACGTCTAACTGCTAATCATATGGTAAATTCCGAAAATTAATTGTAGGTGAAAACACATGACTGGAGAATTAAAAATGATACATGCTAATAGTCGTGAAGATGCCAATCTTTCACCTGTAAGTAAAATAGAAATTTATTCATTTTTCGATCCATTCAGTACAGATTGTTTCAAACTATCTGCAATTCTGTCTAAATTGCGCCTTGAATATAAGCAATATATCCGAATTAGACATATTCTAAACCCATCTTTAAGAGTTTTAACGAAATGCCAAGCTCAAAGTACTTCTGATTTAGATAATATTGCACTAGCTTATAAAGCAGCTGAATTACAAGGTAGATTGCGTGCAGAAAGGTTCATACACCTTGTACAAAATGAAATAATCACAAAAAAAGATATTATTACTGAGGGTATGGTCAATGATTGTATAAATAATGCTGGTATAGATTACGATGTGTTCAAAGAAGACTTACACAATAAAGTACTAAAAGAAAGCTTGCAAGTTGATTTACACATTGCACGAGAAATGGATATAAACGAAGCGCCTTCATTAGTTTTCTTTAGTGAAGATGTACATGAAGAAGGCTTGAAAGTAGAAGGTTTGTATCCTTATCATATTTATACTTATATCATAAATGAATTGATGGGCACATCAATAGAAAAAGAATTACCTCCAAAGTTAGAAGAATATATTCAACAACAACAACTCGTAACCAAAGAGGAACTCCTAACAATTTATGAATGGCCCGAAAAGGTATTAAATAAAGAACTTAAAAAATTAGCATTGCAACAAAAAATAGAAAAATTACGTGATCCAAAAGGAACATTTTGGAGAGCCAAATTATGAACCAAAAAAATCCCGCTAGCGTCCATAGCGCTTGCGGGATTTTTTTATATACAATTTTATTATTTTGCAAATACTGCAAAACGCTGTTGTACATAATGTGCATTAGCAATTTCATCGACAATCGCTATCGCAAAATCAGCATAGCTTACATAATCACCGATAACTTCATCGTTGCTTATACGATATTCTCCTGTACGGTTACCTTCGTATTGAAAGTCTGGAGCTGGACTTACGAATGTCCATTGTACATTAGATTGGTTTTTCAGCTCCTCTAATGTCTTGCCTTGTGCTTGAGCAGTAGCCTTAAATTGTTCTGGAAACTCTGGTGTATCTATTAATTTTATTTTATGATCAGCATCTACATACAAACTACCTGCACCACCTACGACAATAAAACGTGTGGGACTATTAGCTATTAAACTTGTCAAATGCGCTATCGCTTGACTATGTTCGTATTGTTTATGTGGGTCTGGTTGACCAAAGGCATTGACGATAACATCAAATGGCGCTACGTCATCTTGATTTAAGTCAAACAAATCTTTTTGAATTACTTGTGAAGCAATTGTTTTATTGTTATTTCTTACTATTGCTGACACATCAAATCCCCTGTTTATTGCTTCTTCAGTAATCAATTTACCGGCTTTCCCATTCGCTCCTACTACAGCTATTTTCATATGAACGCCTCCTACTTGTAACTATTTTAAATACAAGTTAAATATAAGACTTTTCTTAAAAGAAGTCAAAGAGAAATGCTTAAGTAGTAAAAAAAGACATAAAAAAACGCCGTGTCTGATTACACGGCGCTAAACAAAGGGGATGGGAGAAATTTCTCACTTCAAACAAAGGGGTATGTTTGTTATGTGATTAATTTCATGTACATAATATAACACGCCCTCCCCCCCTTTTCAACCATTTAAACTGAATAAATTAAATTTGTCACAAACTCGTCAAATTGAAAACGAATTCATTCATATTAAGCTTTCATAAGTTTTTCAAATGCATCTAATTTTTGTTCAAATACTTCACATGCTTGCTCAATTGGCTCTGGTGATGTCATATCAACACCCGCATTTTTTAGTATTTCAATTGGATAGTCGGAACTACCTTTTTTCAAGAACTCATTAATATAGCGTTCTACTGCGGGTTGCCCTTCTGTTAAAATTTGATGGCTTAAACTTTGGGCTGCACTATAACCAGTAGCATATTGATATACATAATAATTCATATAGAAATGAGGTATGCGTGACCATTCTTTACTAATATGTTCGTCAGTTTCTACTGCATCACCGAAGTATAGTTTATTCAATGCTGCATATTCTTCATTCATACGAGTTGCTGTTAAAGGTTCTCCCGCTTCTTCAATTTGGTGAATTTTATGTTCAAATTCAGCAAACATTGTTTGGCGGAATAATGTAGCACGGAAGCGCTCTAATTCTTGGTTGAGTAGTAATAAACGTCTATCGTCATCCAAATGTTTATCCATGTAATCACTCAATAATGCTTCATTACATGTCGATGCTACCTCTGCTACGAAAATAGTATAATCACTAGCGTTAGCAGGTTGATGCTTACGACTGAAATAACTGTGTACAGAATGGCCAAATTCATGAACAAGTGTATATAAATCAGAAACAGTATTTGACCAGTTGAGTAAAATAAACGGATTAGTCAAATGAGCACCAGAAGAATAACCACCAGAACGTTTGCCTTTATTTTCGTAAACGTCCACCCAACGATTGTTCAAGCCTTCTTTTACTACATTCATATATTCTTCGCCCATTGGTTCCAATGCCTTTATCATCCATGACTTAGCTTCTTCATATGGCATATCAAATTTAACATCTTTTACCAACGGCGTATAAAGATCATACATTTTCATATCATCTAATTCTAATAATGATTTACGCAGTTCAGTATAACGATGTAATAGTGGTAAATATTTATGAACTGTTTTCACTAGGTTGTCATAAACTTCCTCTGGAATGTGATTATTACTTAAAGCTGCTTCTCTTGCTGTTTGATAATTATGTGAGCGCGCATTAAATATACTTGTTTTTACTTCGCCTGCTAAGGTTGCACTTAACGTATTATTATAGGCACCATATTTATTGTATAAATTATTGTATGCTGATTGACGTAACACTCTATCATCCGACTCTAAACATTTAATAAATGTACCTTGTGTTAATGGATGTTTATTACCTTCACTATCAACAGCGTCTTCAAACTCTAAATCTGCATTACTAAACATACCATAGACATTATTCGGCGTAGACAAGGCATCTTGTGCTTGAGACAGTAATTTTTCCTTATCTGCACTTAACACGTGAGGGCGCTTTTCATTAATTAATTTCAAATCAAATGCAAATTGTTGTAAAGGTTCATACGCTTCAATATAACTTTGTATTTGTGCTTCATCTATTTGTAAAATTTCAGGCACTAAAAAGCTCCAACTAGCATTAAATTTAATAATGAGTTGGTGTGCTCTTGATTCTAAACCAGTGTATTTATCATTTGCAGTATCTTGATCTTGTTTTAAATGCGCATATACATACACTTTTTCCAATTTGGAACCAACTTCTTGTTCTAGAGCTAATGCTTGGTATAGTGTTTCAGCACTATCTGCTAAATGCCCTTTAAATTGTTCTTCTTGACCTAAATATGATTCAACCTCAGCGAATGCTGCTTCAAAAGCATCATCTGATTCAAAGATTGTTGTTAAATCCCATGTATACTCAGGATATTTAGTTTCTTGTTCTTCTCTTGTTAATTGTTGACTCATAACTTTCTAAACCTCCTAGAAATCTAATTGTTATAATTTTCTCATGACACGTCTAATTTTGCACGTTATATTGTTTACTAGTTTTATAATGCTGAGCAAATCGATTTATCAAACGTTGTAACTCTTTTGTAGTATTAATATTTGGCGTAGCAAATGTACGTCTCTTTAAACTATTCACCACTTGTGTTACTTGAAAATTAGGTAGTTGTAATTCGTAAATATAACGTAATTGCCATAAAACAGGGTGGGTTTTTATTAATAGTTGCTCAGGATATACATGACCTAAATGCTTAGCTACCCATTGTTCTGTAAGTTGTAATTGATACATTAAACTTAATGTCGGTTCTAACACTGACTTCCTTTTGCGACAAAATTGCAAATACTTTAATATACTTTGCTCAGGGATTTTAGCAGTTGATACTCTTTGTTGCTCTGAACAGTTATTGAACGTAAATTGGTTTAACTTATTATAGACCCCTTTAAACTTGTTATGACCGTATGCCATAATTTGTGTTATTACGTATAATCGTTCACTAGTTGGATGCCACGCAAATAATCTACGTAATTGAGGCTGAATACAAGCACTTTGAAAATCCGTTAATTTAAAATAGTTATACTTTACTGTAGGTAACAAAACTACCCAACAAACCATGTAACCAAGTAATTCATAATTTGAAGTACGGCGTTGTAGTTCAACTAGCGTAATGTTGGAAAATTGTAGTTCCACTACTACTTTATTATTTAGTAATAAATCCGGTATTTGTGAACCTTGGCGTATTTGTGGTTCGATTTGCACCTCATAACCTAATAATTGTAAGTCTTGCGCTAAACGATATTTCGCTTTATAGTGTGTCAGCGTTTCCCCACTATGATTAGGTCGACAATTTCGTTTAATATGTGTGAAATGAGCTCTTTTAACTGTTCCTTGTCGTAATACTACTGTTTCAGCACAATGCGGACAAAAATAAGCACTACCTCTTTGTGCTTCATGTGCAGTTATCAATGATCCGTTATTTTGTTTAGCATAATACATTTTTTCACCTCATAAGGATACACGACGCTACTCATCGAATTACTTTTAAAGGCAAAAAAATAAGCCATAAAACTATGGCTTATTTGTCTATACTGTATTTATTTTATTCTACTGTATCAGGAAAATAACGACGTACTTGAGAAGTCACGTTATGACTCATAATAATTTTCGCATAATCATTTAAATATACTTCTGACTTGTCTGTAGGATGTGCAAATTCTAACAATTGACTATAGCAATCATTAATAATTTCTTGCTCTACACTTTCATCGAAGTACATAGCATAATAATATTGATTATTAAGACTGAACAGTAAGTCTTCAAATTCATTGATAACGATATTATGTTGATGTGCATAACTAATTACTTCTTCAAAGTCATTGAATTTTACAATTACAGTACGAACATTTTGTTGTTTGTGTTCTTTTTGTTCTTGCTGATTACTAGTTGATTGTTGTGCTTTTTGTTCAAGCAATTCTTCTAGGCTGTCATCTTGGTCAAACGTTTGTGATAAAATATCGCTTACTTGATAATCTAATTGCTCATTGGCTTCATCGTCAGACATATTCATTAAATCTTCGTTTTTCGATTTAGAAATGGTAACTTCTACGCCTTTTTCAAAAGCATGAACTTGAATCCATAATGGACCTTCTACGACAAAATCTTCTTCTTCATTTACTTCTTCCATCATATTCCAAAAGAATTCTTCGCCACGCTTACGATTAGTCCATAAATCTTCGCGTTTAAATCCTCTAGCTTCAATGTCACTATAAGTTATAAATAACTTCACTGTTGTATCGTCAACACGCTCTATTCTCATATCATCTCACTCCTTACAGTCGATGAATAGTAACCATATTGTATTAGAACGTAGTAAGAATTACAATCGTTTTGTTTGATTAAATTTTACTATCATCTATCGATTTCTTATAATAACATATACCCTACTATATACCAAAAAAACAGCACTTATTTATAGTGCTGTTTTTTTGAATTTCACAATTCATTCACAATTTCTATTTTTTATAACGTTACTTCTTTTAATGTATACTTAATCAACTAGACGTTGTGCTTCTTGCAATTGGAAAGTACGTACTTTACGTGGTAAGAAACGTCTGATTTCATCTTCGTTGTATCCTACCTGTAAACGTTTATCATCTAAAATGATAGGACGACGTAATAAGCCAGGATTATCTTGGATAATTGCATATAAATCTTGAAGTGGTAGCGCGTCAATATCAACATTCAACTTTTGATATGTTTTTGAACGCGTAGAAATAATTTCATCTGTTCCATCTTCAGTCATTTTTAAAATTTGTTTAATTTCATCAATTGTTAGGTGCTCAGAAAAAATGTTTCGCTCCGTATACGGAATGTCATGTTCTTGTAACCATGCTTTCGCTTTACGGCAAGATGTGCAACTTGGTGAAGTAAATAATGTTACCATACATCTCACTCTCCTATTTTCATGAATAAAATTCATTGTTCACATTATTTATATGATTAAGAAGTTATTGTATCGTAATGATTTTTATCTTTCTTAACCTTACATACGTTAGTATACCCCTTCAACATTAAAATTAAATGAGAAATTCACAATTTTTCTAAAAACTTTTTAAAAATTCTTAAATCTCATGTGACCTTTAACACTAAAACTGGAGTATATATCTAGTTTAACATAACTTACAAATGATTAAAATACTGTTATAATGAATGCAAAGTTATTAATAAATTAGAAAGTAGGCATCACACAAATGGAAACATTATTTTCAGGTATCCAACCAAGTGGTATTCCAACCCTTGGGAATTACATTGGTGCATTAAAACAATTTGGCGAAGTTCAAGATGATTATGATTGTTTTTTCTGCATCGTAGATCAACATGCAATTACAGTTGCTCAAGACCGATTAAAATTACGCAAACAAATTAGACAACTCGCTGCAATATATCTTGCTTCAGGCATTGATCCGGAAAAATCAACGTTATTTATTCAATCAGAAGTTCCTGCGCATGTCCAAGCAAGTTGGATGTTAACTACAATTGCATCTATTGGTGAGTTAGAACGAATGACGCAATTTAAAGACAAAGCTCAAAAGCAAACTGAAGGTATTCCAGCAGGATTACTCACATATCCACCACTTATGGCAGCTGATATCGTTATTTATAATACGAATATTGTCCCTGTTGGCGATGATCAAAAACAACATATTGAATTAACTCGTAATTTAGTTGATCGTTTCAATACGCGCTTCAATGATATTTTAGTCAAACCAGAAATACGCATGCCAAAAGTTGGAGGTCGTGTAATGAGCTTACAGGACCCTACAAGAAAAATGAGTAAAAGTGATGATAATCAGAAAAACTTTATCTCATTATTAGATGAGCCGAATGTAGCTGCTAAGAAAATTAAAAGTGCAGTAACTGACTCTGATGGTATTATTAAATTTGATCGAGAGAATAAACCGGGAATTTCTAACTTATTATCTATTTATTCTAGCCTTACTGATGAATCTGTCGACGCACTTGTTGAACGTTATAAAGATGCAGGTTACGGGACATTTAAAGTAGATTTATCAGAAGTAGTGAAACAATTCTTAACTGATTTCCAAGAGCGCTACAATGCCTTCTACAACTCAGACCAATTAGATGAAATTTTAGATGAAGGCCGTGACAAGGCTCAAAAAGCGTCGTTCAAAACATTGAAGAAAATGGAAAAAGCAATGGGCTTAGGACGTAAAAGATAAACCTATAGCAAAACAATAACCCCTGAAACATTATTAATGTTTCAGGCGTTATACCGTTATTAACTAGTTTATAAGAAACGTTAAAAGTAATACGTTCTTAGATTAGTCTATTTCTTTTCACCAGTTTCACGGTCAATACTTTTATCTATTTTGACATTTTTCAATGATGTATCCCCACCAATTTGGTGATATACCAATCCTTTAACTTGTGGATTTGTTAAATGTGCTTCACCTTGTTGATAAACAGGTGCAATTGGTGCATCATTTAATAAAATTTCCTCAGCTTTTTTCATTGCCGCATTACGCTCTTCCGGTTTTTTCAATAATTTTCCATTAGCGTCTTTTACTAACTGGTCATATTCCTTACTACCCCAACCGGTGTTATTTTGCCCATTACCTGTTGTCATAATATTTAAGTATGTTAACGGATCTGGATAGTCAGGTCCCCAACCGGAATAAGACGCTTCATAATTTTCAGTCTTTTCTCGATTGACACGCTGTTTAAACGGTAATTGTTTAATTTTCAATGTTACTCCTGGAAGATTTTTTTCAACTTGTGCTTTAATATATTCTGCTGAAATCTTAGCGTCCGGAGTATCCTCTGTATTCATAGTGAATGTTAAATTTTTAATGCCTAATTCTTTTTTCGCTTTGTCATAATGCTTTTGAGCTTCCTTTGGATCAAAGCTTAATGGAGAATCGATAGTTTTCGCAAAATCTTCAACGTTTGGTGTTTTAGCGGTTAAACTTGATGTAAAACCATCCATAGCTTTAGAGCCATTGTTTTTAACTGAATTCACATAACCTTCTTTATTTATAGCTTTGGCTATAGCTAATCGCATATCTTTATTTTTAAATGCAGGTACAGTTTGTTGATTCATTTTCATATAAAATGTACTTGCTTTTAATCGTTTTTGTAACCCTTCCTCCTCTTCATATTTTTCTACTTGGTCTGCTGTAATTAATGTATCATCAACTGAACCTGTATCATATAATGCCGAACCAGCTTGTTGATCTTTTAGTATTTTATAGTTCGCTCTATCTAAATGTACTTTCTTCTTATCCCAATAATTTTCATTTTTTTCTAATTCAATCTTATCTTCAACTTTCCAATTTTTCACTTTAAATGGACCATTGTACACAGATTTTTCAGCAGTAGTACCATATTGTTCACCGTATTTTTTTACAGCTTTTTCATTTTGTGGCATGAAAATACCAAAAGCAAACAATTCATTTATATAAGGTATCGGTTTTGTTAATTCTACTTTTAACGTATAATCATCTACAGCTTTAACCCCTAATTCATCGACATCTTTTTTACCTAAATTAACTTCTTCTGCATTTTTAATATCATACATTATGTAAGCATACTCTGCAGCTGTATCCGGCTTAAGTGCTCGTTGCCAAGAATAAACAAAATCATGTGCTGTTACTTTATCTCCATTAGACCATTTAGCGTCTTTTCGTAATTTAATAGTTAATGTTTTACCACCGTTACTTTCTTTAGGCAGCTCTTTTGCTACACCTGGAATGGCTTCATCTTTATCATTCAACGAATATAAGCCTTCGTAAACTTGATTGAAAATATCAAATGACACTGTGTCTGTGACCATTGCTGTATCTAATGATGCCATATCTTGTGGTATTACTTTTCTAAATACTTGTCCTTTATCTGAATAAATACCTTCTGCACTACTACACCCAGCTAACACAACAGCAAGTGCAATCGTGATAATAAGTAATTTGAACTTCTTCATCTAACTCCCCCTCTCCCTGTTATTGTTGCGTTTGAGCGTTGTTATTTTTTAAAGTTTCTGCTTCTTCATCAGTGACAAAAACATAATGCTCGGGTGACACTTCTTGTAAAGTGCGTTCTTTATCTCGTGCTTCATCTGCTTTATATGTTATACGTTTACGTTGTTTTTCACTTTCTGGATCTGGTTGAGGCACAGCCGATAGTAATGATTGAGTGTATGGATGGAGGGGATTATTGTAAATTTCGTCCGCCGTTCCTAGCTCCACAATTTTACCAAAATGCATTACCGCTATTCGGTCTGAGATATATTTCACCATAGATAAATCATGTGCAATGAATAAAAACGTAATGTCTTTTTCACGTTGTAGCTTTAACAAGATGTTAACTACTTGTGCTTGAATAGAGACATCTAGTGCCGATATTGGTTCATCGGCAATGATAAACTCTGGTTCAACTGCTAATGCACGAGCAATTCCGATACGCTGTCTTTGTCCCCCTGAAAATTCGTGTGGATAACGATTCGCATGTTCTTTACTTAAACCTACAGTTTCTAATAAATCATACACACGTTTTTTGCGATCTTTTGTACCAGAAGCTAATTTATGAATATCAATGCCTTCAGCGATAATATCCATAACTTTCAGTCTAGGATTTAATGATGCATAAGGGTCTTGGAAAATCATTTGAATTTTTTTGTTGAATTTCAAAGAATCTTTTCTGTTTTTTATTTTTTGAATATCTACACCCTCGTAGAGAATTTCACCATCAGTAATATCATTAAGTTTAATAATGGCTTTACCTGTTGTTGATTTACCACAACCAGATTCACCTACAAGTCCAAATGTTTCACCTTTGTATATATTAAAGGAAATATTTTCTATCGCTCGTACTTCATTACGTTTGCCCTCGTTAAAGTACTGTTTTAATTCTTTTACTTCTAACAGTGTTTCTTTATGATTGACCATTGAACGACACCCTTTCTACTTGTTTAGGCTTAGCGTAGTTATTTGACATTTCACGCATGCGTTGTTGTACCATTGCTGGCGGTTCAACTTCTGGTGCACGTTCATCCAATAACCAAGATTTCACATAGTGCGTTGGTGAGACTTGGAACCATGGTGGTGCCTCTTTGAAATCAACATCTAATGCATACTGACTACGACTAGCAAACGAATCCCCTTTAGGCGGATGTAATAAGTCTGGAGGTGTTCCTGGAATAGCAATCAACTCTGTATCTGTACCTGTTGTTAAATCTGGCATAGATGATAATAATCCCCATGTATACGGATGTTTAGGATCATAAAATATTTCATTAACATCACCAGTTTCAATCATTTGTCCTCCATACATTACTGCTACACGATCTGCTATGTTTGCCACTACACCTAAATCATGGGTAATAAAAATAATAGACGTATCGATTTTATCTTGTAATGATTTCATTAAATCAAGTATTTGTGCTTGCATCGTTACATCTAAAGCCGTTGTTGGTTCATCTGCAATAAGTACTTTGGGTTCACATGCCAAGGCTGTAGCAATGACAATACGCTGTCTTTGTCCACCTGAGAATTGGTGTGGATACGCGTTAAATCGCTGTTGAGGATTTGGTAATCCAACTAATTCCAAAATTTCTATTGCTCGCTTTTTAGCATCTGCTTTATTGTAATTTTTATGTTTGATGAGCGGTTCCATAACTTGCTTACCAATTTTCATCGTTGGATTTAATGATGTCATCGGATCTTGGAATATCATCGAAATTTCTTTACCACGTAATTTAACTAATTCTTGTTCTGATTTTACACAAAGGTCTTCACCTAAAAAATTAATTTCCCCTTGTTTGATACGACCGGTATCACCCTGGAACAATTTTGTAATCGCTTTAGTAGTAACTGATTTCCCAGATCCAGATTCACCTACTATTGCTAATGTTTCACCTTTATTCAAATAAAAATCTACACCACGTACGGCTTGCACTTCCCCTGCATCAATATCAAAGGACACATGCAAATCTTTTACTTCTAAAATTCTTTCTGACATAAAAAACGCCTCCTTTGTTATTTACGCATTTTAGGGTCAAATGCATCTCTTAAACCATCACTAAATAGGTAGAAGAATAATATTAATAAACTTAACACTAATGCTGGTATGAATAATTCATGTGGATGAATTAGTAACATCGCACGACCATCATTAACGAGTGAACCTAGTGATGTTCTTGGTGCTGGTACACCAATACCGATAAAGCTTAAAAATGCCTCGAAGAAAATGGCATTTGGAACTGTGAACATTGAAGTAACTACAATAGCACCTAATGTATTCGGTAAAATATGTTTAAAAATTAATTTTAATTTTGATGACCCTAACGTACGAGAAGCCATGACAAATTCTTGCGTTTTTAGTTTTAAAAATTCTCCACGTACTACACGACTCATACCGATCCAACCAGTTATGGCCATCGCTAAAATAATCGTCCAAATGGAAGGTTCAAAAATTAATACGAACAAAATTACAACAATCAATGTTGGAATAGACGCGACAATTTCAATAATACGTTGCATCACATTGTCTACTCGACCGCCGAAGAAGCCGGATATTGCACCGTATACTACTCCGATAAAAATATCTAACAACGCGGCTACAACACCAATAAATAGTGATACTTGAGCGCCTTGCCAAGTTCTAGACCATAAGTCACGGCCTAATTGGTCTGTCCCAAACCAAAAGTTTTCTTTTACGCCGGCCTCTTTATATGCATCTACACCTTGTGCTCCTTCACCGTCAAAAGGCAAGAATGACAGTTGATCTAATACCGGAATTTTTGCTGGTAAATTACGTCGATCTACATCTTGTTCGGCATAATCATGTGAACTCATTAATGGACCAACTAACGCTAGTATCAAAATAATAATCAATCCTATCATGCCGACTACTGCTAATTTATTACGTTTTAATTGTGACCAAGCATCCTGCCAGAAGTTTTTACTCTCACGCTGCATCTCTGGCTCTTTAGCAATATCATTATTACTTTTAACAAAGTCCTCGGCCATAACACCACTTGTAGTATTAGCCATTACTGCATTGGAAGCATCATCAGTTAAAAATTCATCTCTTTTATCTGTCATTATTTCTTACCTCCTTGCACACGAATACGTGGATCTATCACACCGTATAAAATATCTACAATAAAGATAGAAACAATAAACAGTGTACTAAATAAAATAGTGGTCGCCATAATAACTGGGAAGTCATTTGTTGTAATTGATCGTACAAATTGATCCCCTAAACCTGGTACACCGAAAATATTTTCAATTGTCAATGTTCCTGTTAATATACTGGCAAGCATTGGCACAATAATCGTAATTACTGGTATTAATGCATTACGTAATGCATGTCCAAATAATACGCGCATTGTCGAATTACCTTTAGCTCTCGCCATTAATATATAGTCCGAACTTAACACTTCTATCATTTCCGCTCTTATGTATCTCGTTACGGTTGCTAATACAGCTGCCGAAAGTGCTAATGATGGCAATACAGCTGTAGAAATACCTTCCCAACCTGCAACTGGGAATATTTGTAATCGTACTGCGAATACGTACTGCAGTAATACTGCTAAAACGAATGATGGTACCGAAACTGCAATAACTGAAATAACGGTGGCAGTATAATCAACCCATGTATTTTGTTTAACTGCTGCAATAACCCCTAGTATCAATCCTAAAATTACTCCTATAACCATAGCTGCAATACCCATTTCTAACGATGGCAATAAGCGTGGTTGAATTAATTCCCACACAGGTTGATTATCATATTGGAAAGAATTTCCAAAATCACCAGTAACTACATTTTTTAAATAGTTACCGTATTGCACTGGTATCGAATCATTCAAACCGTACTTCTCGTTTAATAATTCTTTTTGTGACTCATTTAACTTTTCATCATTAAATGGTGATCCAGGCATCAATTTCATTAAGAAAAAGGTAATCGTTATAATAATAAATAACGATAGAAACATATAACCTAATCTTTTTAAAATGTATTTAAGCATAGCTCATCCCCCTTAAATGTTCAAAATTAACATTCCTTTCAAAATTTTCAGAAATATTATACATATTATATAGTTAATTTACGTATTAATCAATATAGTTTCGCTTCACATTATTAAAGGATAGCATTATTATTTTTATATTAATTGAGTGATTTTAATATATTAAAGCGTTAGCATATTAATATTTTGTTTTTTCAAATTTTCAGTTATAATTGTGGAAATGCTTATTTGGAGGATAATGAGTTATGCGCTTTTTTAAAAAAAGTATACTTTGGTTACTCGCAACACCTGTGTTAACACTTATATTTTCGCTCATAAGTGATTTCACTTTAACAAACTACATAAATATTTTGTTTATATTATCTAGCATTATCGCAATCCTATCTTTTGTAATGATTATTATTCAAGAAGGTGTTTTAGATCCTACAAGCTATGGATTTCGCCGTTTAACATATCAACTATCTACAAAAAAACGAAGACAATCTGTAGCAGACGATTCCTTTTTCAATCCTAAAAGCGCTAAAAAGGACCATTATGTTATCACATCTTGGATAAAATATGCCTGTGCTTGTAACATTATCTATTTTCTAATTAGTATTGCTTTAACCTATATTATATAGTAACTACACAAAACGCTTCCTATTGCATTCAATAGGAAGCGTTACTTTATTTTGAATTTAGTAAAATTAAACAACCGTAAAAACCTCCATTATAAAAAGGTTTTTACGGTTTAAAGTTATGATACTAATGTGTGTTATATAGATTAATCAGCAAACTTTTTCAAAATAATTACTGCATTATGTCCGCCGAAACCTAAACTGTTACTCATAGCATAAGTAATGTCTAAATCTTGAGCTTCATTAGGTACAAAATCTAAGTCACACTCTGGGTCAGGTGTAACTGCATGGATTGTTGGTGCTACACGTCCTTCTTTAATAGATAATGCTGAGAAGATAGCTTCTATACCACCAGTAGCACCTAATAAGTGTCCTGTCATAGATTTTGTAGAACTTACTTTCAATGAATGAGCGGCGTCACCGAAAGTATTTTTGATAGCTTGCACTTCTGTTAAGTCACCTACAGACGTACTTGTACCATGTGCATTTAAATATTGAATGTCTTGTGCTTCAATACCAGCATCTTTAATTGCTGCTTGCATAGCACGAGAACCACCTTCACCTTCAGGTGCTGGTGCTGTAATATGATATGCATCACCAGTTGAACCATAGCCAACAATTTCGGCATAAATTTCTGCGCCACGCGCTTGTGCAGACTCTAATGATTCAAGCACTACTATTCCTGCGCCTTCACCCATAACAAAACCATCGCGGCCAATTTGGAATGGGCGACAAGCAGTTTCAGGATCGTCGTTTGTTGAAAGTGCTCTACTTGCACTGAATCCTGCAATCGACATATCAGTAATTGGTGCCTCTGTACCACCAGTTATCATCGCATCTGCATCACCACGTTGTATGATTTTGAATGCTTCACCAATTGAGTTCGTCCCTGTCGCACAGGCAGTTACAGTTGAACCATTCGGCCCCTTAGCTCCTAAGTCTATAGAGACTTGACCTGTTGCCATATCTGGAATTAACATTGGTACGAAGAAAGGACTAACACGTCGTGGACCTTTATTTAATAAAGTATTGTGGGCATTTTCAAATGTTTCCATACCTCCGATACCTGCACCAATCCATACACCAATTTTATCAGCTGTACTTTCGTTGATTTCAAATTTCGCATCTGCAACTGCTTCTCTTGCAGCAACGACTGCATATTGCGTAAAACGATCCATTCGTCTTGCTTCTTTTTTGTCAATATAGTCCTCAATATTAAAATCTTTTAGCTCACCTGCTAAATGTACATTATATGGTTCAGTATCAATACGTGTAATTTTGTCAATTCCACTTACTCCATTTAATGCATTTTGCCATGATGTTTTCGCATCATTACCGATTGGTGATAAAGCACCAATACCCGTAATAACCACACGTTGTTCTTTGCTCATAAATTGACCTCCTATTTACCCCATTTTAATGTAATGGCACCCCATGTAAGGCCGCCGCCAAATCCAACAAATACTAATACATCATCATCTTTAATTTTATTATTTTCTAGTTCTTGAGCAATACTTAAAGGAATGGATGCTGCAGAAGTATTACCAAATTTATCTACTGATACACTCATTTTTTCTTTTGGAATGCCTAAACGTTCACGCGCAGATTCCATAATACGGATATTTGCTTGGTGTGGAATAAACATATCTACATCCTCAGATTGTAAACCAGCTTTTTCTACCGCTCTATTGGAAGCTTCACCCATGATGCGGACCGCAAATTTAAACACTTCACGTCCGTTCATAAATATTTTACCATTATCTGGGTTTAAGTATAAATATTCTCCACCTGAACCGTCTGAGCCAAGCTCATAACTTAAAATACCTCGACCTTCAGATACCTCACTAACAACAGCAGCACCAGCACCGTCGCCAAATAAGATAGCCGTTGAACGGTCAGTCATATCTGTAATTTTAGATAATTTATCTACACCTACAACCAAGATGTTTTTATAATCACCTGATTGTACGAATTGTTTTGCATTAATTAGTCCATACATAAAGCCACTACAAGCAGCTAATTGATCCATTGATGCTACTTTACTAATACCTAGTCTGTTTTGTAACATGTTACCTACTGTTGGAAACGGATATTCTCCAGTTGAAGTAGCAACTATGATCATATCAATGTCATTTGCTTCTATTCCAGCATCCTCAATTGCTTTGACGCTGGCTTTATAAGCTAAGTCAGTAGTATCTTCATCTTCTCCAGCCCATCTTCTTTCTTTTATACCAGTCATTTTAGATATCCATTCATCTGAAGTTTCTAAAAAAGACTCGAAATAGGCATTGTCCACTACGTTTTCTGGCGCATATGCACCGAAACCTTTGATACCCACATTCATGGTTGTACACCTTCTTAATATATATTTAATACCAGGTATTAATTTAACATATTTTTTTAGTTAAATACAAGAACAAGCGCACTTGTTTGAGTTAATGTACACATATTATTATTAATCACACTTTCCATCGTCACAAAATCAACAGAATTGTAACCGATTTCTACTATACAAAATATAACCTATTCCTTATAATGAAGTTATATACAGTTTAATTGGAGGCATTATACTATGAAATACCTCGCAGTATTATTTTGGGCTATTTTGTTACTCGAAATGGTTAACTTTGTATTAAACAGTTTAGATGGTGGCGGTGCATTAAATTTAATTACACCTATCGTTGTGGCAGTTATACTCACAATTATTGTTGTGTTATTTGACATGACAATGAAGCCATTAAAGAAAGATACGAGTCAACAATAGACAATTTACGTATAAAACAAGCCGATGCACTTCTTGTGCATCGGCTTGTTTTTATAATGTAGCTAGGACATAAATCCCCGTTCAAATAAGAGAGGCTGGGATAATATTGATTCGTTCCAGTCTCTTTTCATATTGGCAGTAGATGACTGTATTGAAAATGCGCTTTAAACTAAGCTTTTTTTCAATGCTAGTCATCCTTGCCGGGGTGGGACGACGAAATCATTTTTTCAAAATCAGATTTCTGTCCCACTCCCTCTTGTTTATTGTGTCTTTACATACTTTGTGGTTCAACTATATTAAATGTTAAGCCATCATCTGTTAAATCAACTTGTAAAGTAGTTCCTTCAGGTAAATTTTCTCTAATCATTGTTCGTGCCAATGGTGTTTCGATTTGTGATTGTATAAAGCGTTTTAATGGTCGCGCACCAAATTGTGGTTCGTAGGCTTCTTTACCTAGCCATGCTTGCGCTTCTGGTGACACTTCAATTGTAATACGTTGGTCTAACAATCTGATATTTAACTGTGCTAATAGTTTTTCAACAATACGTCCCATATCTTCGACAGATAATGGTTTAAATAATACGATATCATCCATTCGGTTTAAAATTTCTGGTTTGAAATATTGATTTAAACTATCCATCACTGCTTTTTCTGTAGCTTCAGTAATGACACCTGTATCTTTCACTTGTTCTAACAATACTTGAGAACCAATATTACTTGTCATAATGATAATCGTATTTTTGAAATCAACACTTCGCCCTTTGGAATCAGTTAAGCGTCCTTCATCTAATATTTGCAATAATACGTTAAAGACGTCTGAATGTGCCTTTTCAATTTCATCAAGCAAAATTACTGAGTATGGATTGCGGCGAACCGCTTCTGTCAATTGTCCACCTTCGTCATGACCCACATAACCTGGAGGCGCTCCAATAAGACGAGACACAGAGTGTTTCTCCATATATTCACTCATATCTATACGTATCATATGTTTTTCTGAATCAAATAATGTCGATGCTAAAGACTTAGCTAATTCTGTTTTCCCTACACCTGTAGGACCTAAGAATAAAAAGCTCCCTATCGGTCTTTGAGGATCTTTAATACCTGCTCTAGCTCTTACTACAGCATCAGATACTAA
The DNA here is from genome assembly GCF_016890655.1 of Staphylococcus sp. GDY8P72P. Taxonomy (NCBI): domain Bacteria; kingdom Bacillati; phylum Bacillota; class Bacilli; order Caryophanales; family Staphylococcaceae; genus Staphylococcus; species Staphylococcus sp. GDY8P72P. Next base: position 58,080 of record NZ_JAFEQJ010000020.1, read on the forward strand.
ATCTACTGCTTTGTCTTGACCTACTACGCGTTGATGCAATATTTCTGATAAATTCAATAATTTTTCGCGTTCTGTTTCTACTAATTTGGATACTGGAATACCAGTCCATGAACTTACAATATCGCCTATTTCTTCATCTGATACGATTTCACGAATGATACGCTCATTGTCTTCATTTTGTTCATCTTGAAAAGCTTCCTCTAAATCTCTTAATTCTTTTTCTAATTCAGGAATTTTACCATGTTTCAATTCAGCAGCACGTTCAAGATTATAATTATTTTCTGCGTCTTCTAACGCCTTTCTATTTTCATCTAATTCAGTACGTTTTTCTTGTAGTTTCGCAATTTTTTCTTTTTCTTGTTCAACACGTGACTGAATGGCACTTTGCTTTTCTTTTTCATTCGCTAATTCTTCTTGCAATTCATGTAATCTTTGTTTACTTGCATTATCAGATTCATTTTTCAATGCACTTTCTTCAATTTCTAATTGCATTACACGACGATTAACTTGATCTAATTCTGTAGGGTTCGAACCCATCTCAGTACGAATCGTTGCACAGGCTTGGTCAACAAGATCAATTGCTTTATCCGGTAAAAAACGATCAGTAATATAACGATCAGACAGTTCTGCTGCTGCGACGAGTGCACGGTCTTGAATACGTACACCATGATATACTTCATAACGTTCTTTAAGTCCACGTAAAATTGAAATAGTATCTTCTACATCTGGTTCTGATACATTTACTTTTTGGAAACGACGCTCTAAAGCAGAATCTTTTTCAATATATTCACGATATTCATTTAAAGTTGTTGCCCCAATACAATGAAGTTCGCCACGAGCTAACATAGGTTTTAACATGTTACCGGCATCCATCGCGCCTTCTGTTTTACCTGCACCAACTAACATATGAATTTCATCAATAAATAATATGATTCGGCCATCTGAGTCTTTAACTTCTTTTAACACTGCTTTTAAGCGCTCTTCGAATTCACCACGGTATTTTGCGCCTGCAACTAATGCACTTAAATCCAATTCAAAAATAGTCTTATCCAACAAAGAATCAGGTACATCTTTACGTACAATTCTTTGGGCTAAGCCTTCAACAATTGCAGTTTTACCAACACCTGGTTCACCAATTAATACTGGATTATTTTTAGTTTTTCTACTTAAAATACGTATAGCATTTCGTATTTCTTCATCTCTACCAATGACTGGATCCATATTCCCTTGTCTTACTTCTTCAACAAGATCACGGCCATATTTTTCTAAAGCTTCATAATTTACTTCTGGATTTTGTGTTGTCACATGGTTTCCTCCTCTAACTTTTTTAATAATTTCTGTAATAACTTCTTGTTTGTTACCTATTGCTTCACGTGTAATACTGTCTACTTCCATTGCTGCTAACAACAAATGTTCCATTGAAATATATTCATCTTCATATGTGTTCATATATTGTTCTGCTGTATTCAATAATTTATTAGCGTTTTGACTTATATATTGTCCATATTGCACATGTTCACCTTGTACAGTTGGATAATTACTTAATTTACTATCATACTGTAGTGCTAAACTTTCAGTATCAATATTTGCTCTATCTAAAATATTTTTAAATAAACTATCCGATTCTGTTAAGGCTGCTTTTAATATAGCTTCAATTTCAATATTTTGGTTTTCATAGTTTTTAGCGATTTCAATAGCTTGTTGTAAAACACTTTGTACTTTATAGGTCATTTGATTAATATCCAAATAAACTCACCCCTGTATCATTAAGTGTAGGTCAAGGTTAACTATCTTTGACTTTGACTTTCTTTGACCTTAATTAAATTATATACCTTTCTGTTGCTAATATCAACTAAAAAACATCATTCGTATGCCGCTAATTTTCTCTTTTTTGTTATACACAAATTAGTACAAATTTAATCGAAATCGTGCCATCAAATTAATCAGTAGCCTCCAATTGTAACAATGCTCCAAATTTTTGCTGACACTCCGTGAACTGAATATACGCTATCAACATGATGATTTCTTCGTCAGTCATTACTTTATAAAGCTCCTGAAATAGATAATCAGGTATGTTCGTCCCCATTGTCATATATACTTCTGTAAAACCAATTGCTGTCAGTTCTTTTGGATTAAATTGTGCTTTACTACCTTCTGGTTTTCCTTTGCTCTTACAATATGAACAACCACTTTGGTGTGCCAACATTCTTCTAATTTCCTCCACCACTTTAGGTTGTAAATGTAAGTTTTGTTCAATCGTTTGGGCTAATGTTGTCCAACTCTGTAATAATTGTTCGTTATGACCTAGTAATTGTTGATACGGTGTTTCACCTAATTCACTTAATTTTATTAAAGTCATATGTCCACCTCCTATTATGAAGTTTATATAACTAAACGTCTTTCATCCTTATGTTTTATTAGGTATAATTAATAAAAACTTTATTATTTGAGGTATTATTATTCATGGACGTAATCGACAATAAAATCATTTCTGTGCTACAAACGAATAGTAAAATATCGTTGTCTGAATTGAGTGACCTTGTACATTTATCATCACCTTCAGTACGTGAACGAATCAATAAACTCTTAGAGACCGGTATTATTAAAAAATATACAATTGACATTGATTACACTTTGTTAGGTTATACTATTGAAGTTATTATGCACATTACTATTAAAAATAATTTATATAAAGACTTCAAACTTTTTATTAATAACCAATCTGATGTTGATTTTTGTTATAGAGTTTCTGGTTCATCTTGCTTTTTAGTTAAAATGCATTTTCAATCAATGTCAGCAGTTGAACAATGTATCGATGATATGCAACGTTATGGTCACACGCACACACAATTTATTTTGTCACAAGTTAAATAAAACCAATCTCGAATGGCTATTCACCTTTCGGATTGGTTTTATCATAACTCAATTGATATTTAATTTTCTCCAACAAAAAAAGACTTAACATGTCCAATGATGTCTAAACATCTATGAACATAATTAAGTCTTTACTAAAAATTGAGCTTAGCCAATGCCTAATGCAATTTTAGCATAACGAGACATTTTATCTTTATCCCAAGGCGGGCTCCATACAACATTAACTTCAGTATCTGCAATTTCAGGTATTTCAGCTAATACCATTTTAATTTGATTTATAATTTGAGGTCCCATTGGACATCCCATAGAAGTCAATGTCATTTCAACGGTACATAATCCTTCATCATCTACATCTACATTATATACTAAGCCTAAATTAACTATATCAATACCAAGCTCTGGGTCGATAACCATCTCTAAGGCATTTAAAATACTATCTTTAAGTCCTTCATCCATTTGTAATCACCTCTTCGTAATTAATCTTAATTAACAATATATCAAATATCTTACAAAACGCCAATAAAATGCTATGATATTGTTACATTAAATTTTAATATCAACTTAAGGAGACATATATGAAACCTTATTTAATTTGTTTAGATTTAGATGGTACTTTATTAAACGATGATAAACAGATTTCACCTTATACAAAAACAATACTTAATACATTACAAGCACAAGGACACAAACTAATGATTGCTACTGGACGTCCTTATCGTGCTAGTCAAACTTATTACCATGAATTGAATATGAACACACCTGTAGTCAATTTTAACGGGGCATATGTACATCATCCAAAAGATGACAATTTTACACCAGTTCATGAAGAATTAGATTTAGAGCTTGCTACAAGCATTATTCAATCATTGAAAGACTATGGTGTCAGTAATATTATTGCTGAAATCAAAGATCATGTTTTTATCGATAACTTTGACCAAAAATTATTTGATGGTTTTTCTATGGGCAGCCCTACTGTTGAAACTGGAGATTTATTACAAACACTAACTGCTTCACCAACGTCGATTTTAGTTGAAGCAGAAGAAGTTATGATTCCACGAATTAAACAAATGCTATCACGTTTTTATGCTGAAAGCATTGAACATCGTCGTTGGGGATCACCATTTCCTGTTATTGAAATAGTGGGTAAAAATATTAGTAAAGCTAAAGGTATAGATGCGGTTAAATCTTACCTTGATATTGAACGCTCCAATATTATTGCGTTTGGCGATGAGGATAACGACTTAGAAATGATTAAATATGCACAACATGGTGTTGCAATGGAAAATGGTTTAGACGAACTAAAACATGTTTCAAATCATGTTACTTATTCTAACAATGATGATGGTATCGGCCGTTATCTTAATGAATTTTTCAATTTAAACATCGCTTATGAACAAGTTATAAATTCACGTATCTAACTATCGAGGTTATACAAATATTACTCAATAAGGAGGCTGAAAATATTATGAATCACATTGTTGTAGTTGGTGCGGTTGCAGGTGGTGCAACTGTCGCGAGTCAAATTAGACGTTTGGATCATAATAGTGAAATCACAGTCTTTGAAAAAGATCGTGATATGAGTTTTGCTAATTGTGGCTTGCCTTATTATTTAGGAAACATTGTCGAATCACGTGATGCAATACTCGAAGCAACTCCCGAAGATTTTTATAATGCTAAACAAATAACAGTTAAGCCCTATCATGAAGTTATAGCTATTAATGATGATAACCAAACTGTTACTGTGCATGACTATCAAAAAGATGAAGTCTTTCATGTTAACTATGATACATTAATTTTAAGCCCTGGATGCAGTGCACGCTCGCTTCCTCTTGATAGTGACATAGTCTTTACTCTACGCAATATGGAAGATACTGATGCCATTGAGTCCTTTATACAAGACAATCATGTCCAACGTGTGTTAATAGTTGGTGCCGGTTATATCAGTTTAGAAGTGTTAGATAATTTGTATGAACGTGGAATTACACCTACATTAATACATCGTTCTGAGCATATTAATAAATTAATGGATAATGATATGAACGAACCTATCATCGAATCATTGAAAGAGCGTAATATAACTTATCATTTCAATGAAGAAATAGATACCATTAAAGGCAAAACTGTGTATTTTAAATCAGGCCACCACGAAGACTTTGACCTCGTCATTACTGGTGTGGGTGTTGAGCCAAACTCAAACTTTATTAAAGCGTCAAATGTTACTTTAGATAGCCACGGCTATATTCCTGTTAATGATAAATTTGAAACGAATATCGAAAATATCTATGCACTCGGTGATATTATTACTTCACGTTATCGTCATGTCGATTTACAAGCACACGTACCACTTGCGTGGGGTGCTCATCGTGCAGCGAGTATTATCGCAGAACAAATTGCCGGTAATCCACAAATTCAATTCAAAGGATTTTTAGGCAGTAATATTGTTAAGTTTTTTGATTATACATTTGCGAGCGTAGGTGTGACACCTAATGAATTAAAATATTTTGACTATAGTATGGTTGAGCTTAAACAAGGTAAACATGCTGGTTATTACCCAGGAAACACAAAAATTCACTTACGTGTTTATTTTGATAAAAATACACGCCAACTATTACGAGCAGCAGCAGTAGGTAAAGCTGGTGTAGATAAACGTATTGATACTTTATCCGTAGCAATGGCTAATCAGATGACAGTAGATGATTTAACAGATATTGAAGTAGCTTATGCGCCACCATATAGCCATCCTAAAGACTTAATCAATATGATTGGTTATAAAGCACGCAATAAATAATAAATACATCGCAAACATTATTGATACTTGAGGTATTTCAGAACGTAGATAGACCCTTCGCATTAATTTGCGAAGGGTTTATTTATGTTCTAGTTAGATATTATTTTTATGGAATATTAGCAGTAGTTTATGCCGACTCCTGCGGGAAGAGCACTCGTCGCAGACTACAGGCTTAGTCAGTGCCACGGAAAGCGTGCATAAAAAAACTGCCAACAAAGCCAGAAATTTTGTCTTTAGACTCTTGCTTTATTGTAAGTAAACAGACCTTAAATATTAGTTTTCCCAAGAGTTTTTTCTATAGATAGGCAGTAGTTTATGCCGACTCCTGCGGGAAGAGCACTAGCCGAAGACTACGGGCTGAGGCAGTGCCCGCGGAAAGCGTGCATAAAAAAACTGCCAACAAAGCCAGAGACTCTGTAGACAGTCTGAAACTAATTTTATTTAATTGAGTTGTGTTTAAAAATATAAAACTCAGCTTCTTTGGTCATTGCTATCCATTACTACATACCAAATAGTTGAGAAATTGGTCCCCAAGGTAAGATGATGCCTAATAACATAGTAATGATAATTACAATAATTGTAGCCCATAAAATGCCATGACTGGCTTGCCCTTTTTTACGCTTAATTAATGCAGTTTCCATTAATGCTACTGAAGCAATACCACCTACCATTTTTAACGTTAGTAACATGTGTCCGCCACCTTGTGAACCCGAAGAAAACTCTTGAATAAGTAACCATAAACCACTAAATAAAACTAAGACCATAAAAACTCTTAATAACATATGAATAGGTTTAAAATATGGTGTTGCACCTTGCTTTTCTGAAAAGTTGAAGTACGCTGCAAAAAATAAAATAATTGCAACTACCCAACTTAATATATGCATGTGTATCATGCTATCCCTCCACACAATTTTATAATTTCATATTTATTTTATCATACATTAATTAATACACAATCGTTGAACTATCATCATATCAAATAAAAAAAGACAAAGTTTTTAGGTGAAATTTATTACCTAAAAACTTTGTCTCTTTTTTAATTCTTATTTTTCAATAAAGTTAGTTAATGTACCTATGTTATCGATTGTCACTTTGACTTCGTCACCAGGCTGTAAAAATTGAGGAGGGTTCATGCCCGCGCCAACACCTGCTGGCGTACCAGTAGCAATAATATCTCCTGGGTGCAATGCTACATATTTAGAAATTTCTTCAATTAATTCATCAATTTTTAAAATCATTTCAGATGTATTACCATCTTGACGAATTTCATTGTTTACTTTAGTCACGATATTAACATCTTCTGGTGTCGGTAATTCATCTTTGGTAACAATATAAGGACCAATTGGACAACCACCAGTCAAACTTTTAGATAGAAAGGCTTGTGCATGCTTATTTTGAGCCGTACGATCAGTAATATCATTAATGATGGTATAACCATATACATAATCTAAAGCAAGACCTTTAGGGATTTTTTCTCCAGCTTTTCCAATGACAATACCTAATTCACCTTCGTAATCTAATTCTGAAGTAATATCTTGATGGTTAGGTATCGTACTATTATCACCAGCTAAAGATGATGCGGCTTTAGTAAATACATATAAACGTTGTACTTCATTATTCAACTCATCTGCATGTTTTTTATAATTACGTCCAAAAGCAATCACATTATTTGTCGGTGTTACAGGCGGTAAAAATTCAAGTTCAGAAAATGGCACTTTATATTGCTCAGCTTGTCCACTGTCTTCAGCAGCAACAACTGCTTTTCTCACTTGTTCTTGAAAATCTACTGTTTGGTTTTGTTGTAAACCTTGTAATAATGTTTTGGGATTAAACTCACCTTCCGCGAAGTCTGCAAAGACGTGTTTCAAATTCCATGCGGCTTCTTCACGTTTTACCTTAACACCGAAAGATGTATGTCCTTCATGTCTGAATGATAGAAATTTCATTCAATATCAGCTCCTCATCTGTATCTTACTTCATATTATAACTAAATTTACGCTTAAATAACAAATAAATGAATAAGGAATAATCTAAATATTCATTTTCTTTAAAAAATTTGATGGCATGCCAACTTGTCTTTCTTTAAAATCATTAAGCTCTTAAAAAATGTTCCTAAGAGCGCTATACCAATCATCACCTTATTTCAAGTAGGTAAATTTACGCCAAATCCATTCAAACGATCCTTGTTTATAACGTTTTAAATATAAATAACTTACTACCAGTTGAACCATATACACTAAAATTGCGAGTGTATAAGATTGAGCTAAGGTTAATTTATTGTATAAACCGAAACCAGCACCTGTATAAATATATAAAAAGATAATACTTTGTGTTAAATATACACTCATACTCAGTTTTCCTGGAAAAGCGAACACAGACAGCCAGTTTTTTCCTTTGACTGTTTGACATAAATAACAAAATACTAAAATGTAACCAGTAGCCACAATTGGACCTGCTAATAATGATGATACTAATTTATACGTCTCATCAGCATAATAAATTACACTTGGTAGTTTATAAATATAGCCAACTACAATTGCCAAAATTCCCCATTTTAAATATTTTTGTGGTACTGCTCTAATATGTGAAATTAAGTCAAATTTTTGTGCTGCTATTCCAATTAAAATGTACGGTAAAAATTCAAATATAGCAGATATTGTTAAAGTATCTAAAATGGAATAATTATTTTCTTCCATATTAATAGGTAAGAAATCTAAATAACTACTACTTTGACGACTGTTAATAAGGTCTTGTACGCTATGGCTTAACATATTGAAAGAGTTATCAGGACCATACATAGCATGTAAAATAACGACTGGCATTAGTATCACTATGATTTTCACCATAAATAAAATTAATGCAATACTTGTTAGAGTATTTTTTGATAACTTTATTAATAGCACTGCAACCATTCCTGTTACTGCATACGTAAATAAGATATCTCCACTGAATATAAAATAGCCATGCAGTAATCCAACTACTAATAAAAAAAATAAGCGTCGGTAAATAATTGGATAAAAGCGTAGTTGTTTACGCTGTGTATTTTGATACATAATTGCCAGTCCATAACCGAATAAAAATGTAAAAATTGGATAAAATGAACTGATGATAATTAATTTGACACTTCTAATAATGGTTACATCAAAACCAGATAAATGTTTTGTTAAATCAATATTGTCGTACGGAAAACTGAAAATCAAAATATTCATAAGCACAATACCTAGCAAACTCATACCACGTAGTGCGTCTAACTCAAATAATCGCTGTGGACGATTCATGACAATCCTCCTTAATCCTCTATCGAAAGTTGACCATATTTAAAGAAATACAAATAGCCTTTTACTTGTTTGTCTAATATGGTTTCTAGTGTTTTTTGGTAATAGGTCATTTGTATTTTATAACGTTGCCGTAATTGCTCACCTATTTCTTGGTCAGTCATGCCTCGTCTCCTATTAAATGCATCTGTCTTATAATCTACAAAATAATATTGATTATCTTTGACAAAAATAAGATCAATCATACCTTGAATAATTGAAATATCTTCATCTTCATCAAAGTTTTGATCTACTTTACTTTGATTGACAATAAATGGTAGTTCCCTAAAAATATAATCACTATGTGTTATTGTGTTATATAATTCACTGTGTGTAAATTGGATAATTTCACCAATATTGACATCATTTTTATCTGCTTCAGCTATAATATTTTTAGCAACTAATTGATCTAAATATTGGTCTAACTCGCTTTCAGTTAAACCACCTTCTTGAAATGGTAAATGTTGCATCACTGTATGCATTAGTGTTCCGATTTCGTTTGCTCGTCGTTTTACATTTTGTGCTAAAAATGCTGGACGCTCATACGCAGCAGAACCAATGCTATACTGTCTAACACGATCATAATTTGTGCCTGCTTCTTCTGTTTCTAATTGTCTCTTTAATTCAGATACTGATTGTTTAGACGCTTTAACAATATCTTTTGGATAAGGATATTCATAAGCTAACTGATGATATATTTGTTGCTGTTGTTCTTGGTTAGCTTCACTGTTTACAATATCAGTAACCGAACGTGCGCTATTAGTACTATGCTCCGTTTCATTAGCAATATCTTCGTAATGGTCAACATTCAATGTCACACGTGGTTGCAATTCTACAGGTAAGTCAGTTATCTGATTTTCAAATCTCAATTCCCTAGGTAACTCAGAAGATTGATATTTCGCTAATATAGGATAAATTAATTCAATTGGCCTTTGGGCAGTTAACCTATAACTAACAGGTAAATGATTGTCAGAAACTACAGTTTGGACGAGTTTATCTAAATCAGCTTCATCTTTAACTCTACCTATTAAAAATAATTGCTCTTTGGCACGTGTCAATGCTACATAAATCAATCGCATTTCTTCAGAGATCAATTCTTTTTCCGCTATAGCTTTTATAGTCACAGACGCGAGTGATGGAAATGTAATATTAGTAGCTACATCAAAATATTGCATTCCAATACCATATTGTTGATTTAAAATAATTTGTTTAGTTAAATCATTTTTTCGAAATTGTTTCGATAGTCCTGAATAGATAACAAATGGAAATTCTAATCCTTTACTACTATGGACAGTCATCATTCGAACGACATCATCATTCGGACCAATAACATTTTCCTCACCGAAATCTTTTCCACGTTCAATTAATTCATCAATGAAACGGATAAATTGGTATAATCCACGAAAACTTGTATTTTCAAATTCGACTGCTTTATTAAATAAACCATATAAATTAGCGCGTCGCCCTTTACCACCAATTAACCCACTAAAATACTGAATAACAAAATGATCATTATAAAATTTATCAATCAATTGATACACAGGATGATGTTGACTATATATTTGATATGCCGCAATATCATCCATAAAACGTTGCAATTTTTTAACGAGCGTTTTGTTAGCCAATTCGTGCTTCATATACTGTTCGATTGATTGGTAAAAGTAATCATCATTCGGGCTAAAGACACGAATATTAGAGAGCTCCACCTCTGTAAATTGGTAAATGACAGAACGCATTAGTCCTACTAGATAAATATCTTGTAATGGATTATCAACTGTTCGTAAAAATGACAATATAAGGCGCACTTCTGTTTGCTCAAAATAACCTTCCTTACTATTCACATGAAAAGGTATATCATGATCTTTAAATGCTTGTTGTAATCGTCTTGCTTGACCATATGTTCGCTCTAAAATGACAATATCTTTATATGAAGGTTTACGATAACTTTGTGTTTTCATATCATACACTTCGCGTTCATTCATAATAGTTTGAACTTGTTGCACGATATATTCAGCTTCTTGTTCCGTTCCTGTTAATCCTGATTGTGCATCCTCTACTAATGTATTTAACTGAAGCGGCATCGGCTGATCATCATACGGTGCACCATTATATAAACGAGCAGCTTGATCATAGACAATTTCACCCACCGCTTCATCCATCATATGATCAAACAGATAGTTTGTAGTGTGCAAAACGCCTGGACGAGATCTAAAATTTTGCGATAAATCTATACGTAAACCACTGCTACTACCGTCTAACGAAAAATCATTATATTTTTCAATAAAAAGACTAGGATCTGCTTGTCTGAATTTATAGATAGACTGTTTAACGTCTCCTACCATAAAGAGGTTTCCATTATGCGCATCACCTTTTTTGATACACGATAGAATTTTTTCTTGCACTCTATTAGTATCTTGATATTCATCCACAAGAATTTCGTCTATTTGATCACTTAAGTTCTGTGCAATTTCAGATATAGTTCCATCTTCATTCATTAGAATTTGCAATGCAAAATGTTCATAATCTGAAAAGTCTACCAAGTTTCTACTTCGCTTTTTATGATTGAATTGCTCTATTACATCAGTCGTAATTGTTGCCAAATATTCTACACGTGGTGCTAATTTTTTCATTTCAGCCGTTAAATCACTTGCGGAACGCGCAAAATAATCTTCTTTAACCTTAGTAACAAATGCTTTGTATTGATCATAATACTTTTTGGCGTCATCATAAACGTCAATCATCATCTCGTTTGCTTCTTTAATTGCCTTATTTTTGGCAGGAAAGCGTGCTTCAAATTGATGATTAACTAATTGTTCTGTATTCAGTTGCCCACCTTCTATAACTTCCGCCATAAAACGTCTTTCTTGATCTATAACTGCGACTTGTTTATCTACAGCTTCGAGCATCATAAATAGATCATAACTTTTATTTAATGCTTCTTGCGCTGAAGTGATAAAAATCATTGCTAAGTCATTAAGTAACGTTAAATATTGTTGTTGTGCGTCATCATTTTCATAAGGATATGATAATGATTGCAACCATGTACGTGGGCTAGGATTAGCAATACTAAAGTAGTACATTTGTTTAATCATGTTTCTAAATGCTTCATCATTACGATCTGACGACAGTTGTTCTGTTAAATCTACAAAATGTGGATCCAATTGATCATAATGTGTTTCTAACACTTCATCTATAGTTTGTTCTAGCAGTAGTATGTTTTCCGCTTCGCTACTCGTTCTAAAATTAGGATCTATATCTAACACATCATAATGTTGCTGAATTAACTTCAAACAAAAACTATGTAGCGTCGATATTTGTGCTTGATGAATTTTAATACGTTGATTTTTTAAATGTGTATTATTTGGATCATCATATGACGCCTCTTTGATACGCTGTTCCACACGTGCTTTCATTTCACGAGCACTGGCATTAGTAAAGGTTACTACTAATAATCTGTCTACATCGATACCATCCGTAATAATACGTTGAATAATACGCTCTACTAATACAGCAGTTTTACCAGAGCCAGCTGCTGCTGCCACTAGTATATCTTGCCCTTTAGCATAGATACTTTTCCACTGATTATCGGTCCATTGTGCATCAGTAGGTTTATTCGGAATCTGATTCATTAGTGATATCTCCTTCATCTTCTATATCATCAGCATGTATTGCATCAAGTGGATTTATCGATTCATCAACGTGACGATAACGTTTTTGATCAATCATGCCATCTACATGACACACTGATTTATAGTTACAATATTGACATGGTAAGGTTTGATCATATTTTAAAGGTGCAATTTCTGTATGACCGTCCATAATATTCGAAGCCGTTTCGATAAAATTACGTTTATTCCGTGCAATAAATTTATAAATAGTGTCTTCATCAGCAACTTTACTATTACTTCTAATACCACCATCTTTCTTTAAAGCCACTGGTACGATGTCAGAGACAAAACTTGGTTCTAGTCGTGTATCAAAGGCATGTAAAGCAGTACTGTCACTATTTAATAACCCATTTAATTTAAATGAGTTTATAAATTCACTATTTCTTTTATCCTCAGTTAACTCTTTCCAAGCTAACTTAATACGTGGTTCATGCACATGGAAGTAAAGCAATCCACCAGGTTTTGTTGCATTAGTTAAACCTAAACGATTTTTATTTTGTAAAACAATATCCATATATGTCATCATTTGCATTTGCATACCATAATATACTTTTGTTAAATCTAATGTTCCACTATACTTCGAAGACTTATAATCAATAATATTAACAAAACTTTCCGCACCTTCTGTGTAAGTATCGATACGGTCAATTTGTCCTCTAATATTAATTGGAATACCTTGCTTAGTAATTAATGGTTCTGCATACAATTCATCATTACTACGTGGATTTTTACGGAATCCCGCTTCAAATCGTTGTGGAAGAAACTTTGTATGGCTCCCTTGATATTGTAAAGCCGTTAATGTTGTTTCAACGATTGCTCCAATACGTTGTGATAAATAACGGTAATATGCTGTTGAATTTAATACATTGAATTGTACCTCTGGCAGTATCACTTGTAACGCTTGCGTAGTTAATCGTTGAATTTGTTGCTGCGTTAACTGTTTAAACTCGCCTTGTACTTTGTCAGAAATATATTTTAGCACTTGGTGGAAAATATCCCCCAAGTCAAAATTTTGCAATTTATATTTTGTACGCTCATTTAACCTCAAACCATGTGAAGCAAAATGTTTAAATGGACAAGCTAGATAGCCTTCAAATCTAGATACACTAGCATTTATAGATTTGCCATACAATGACTGTGCCAATTCATTATCTAATTGAGCTGTTTCATTATCGTAAGTAAGTGCAGTTAATAAATAATCCAAACCTTCATTTAAACGTTCATCTCGATACATAACTTGATACGTATCAAGCCATGTTTCTGCTACTATTTCTTCATTGAGCCATGATTTTAATGTTTCGAATAAGGCAATTTTAGTTTGGTGTGGATGTTGCATTAACGTCAATGGTTGCGCTTGATGTAAATGTGAAATATTTTCAATTTCTAAGTTTGAAAATAGTGACTGTATTTGTTGAATAAAAGGACTTGCTTCTTTTTCGTCCCCTTTAACACCCATTAAACTATATGAAAAAGTAACTGCTTCGGTACTACGAGTCATTGCTATATAACATACAAATGCTTCATCCATTTGTAATATGTCAGCTGTGGGACTCAATTCTATATCGGCGTTTGCTTGGAAGTATTTTTTCTCTTCATCCGTTATTAAACTAGATGCCGATACTGCCTGTGGCAACACACCATCGTTCACACCAACTAAGTAAACATGTTGTTTGTTATCTACTTTGGCCAAATCCATTGTACCGATACTGACTTGATCTAATGTTTGTGGAATCATATTAAACTCTAACTGATCCAGTCCAATGTCTAACAATTCTAAAAATCGCTGTTGTGACATTTCTTGATTATCGAACACTGTGACTAAATCATCTAAAGTTTGAATGAACCCTTGCCATACTTGATCTAATGTTTCAGCATCTTCATGTTGCTCTGCTAAATCTAGGGCGTCTCTTTCAGCCATTAACTGACTTGGCAACTGAAAATCTTCCATTGCTTCATAAAAAGCAGTCGCAAATGCTCTCGCAGTTGTAGCATTATTCATATGTTGTTCAAATTGTAATATTTTATTTATTACGCTATCTTTTAATTTAATCACACGCTCATAGACTTCACGTGTTTCGTCAGTTAACGGTTGGCGTTTTAAGCCCATTTTATTAAATTGTTCAATTTGAAAATAGTGTGGATCGATCCAACGTTTACCGTAAATGCCTCGTTCTAATACAAAATTTTCTAAAATATGAATTAAATAATTACTATCTTTGAATTGTTGTGTTAGTACCCCTGACTTAAATACTCGCATCAAAGGCTCAAAATTCCATTGAGTTTGTAATACTTCAATTAATGAGCGAATCATTTCCATAACTGGGTGATGTGTCATGGGCGCTTTCGTATCTATATTAAATGGAATATCAAATTGTGGTAAAATAGATTCCATTAAATATGCATATGTTTCATCACGATAAAGAATTGCAATATCTTGATAACGACGACCTTTATCGCGGTTTTCTTTAATAATTTGTCTTGCTACTTCATTAATTTCTTCTCGCATACTGGATGCTTCAAGTATCTGAACTCCTGCTTGATGCGTAGTTGGTTCATATTGTAATGCATTAAAATTGTGTTCCAACGTTTTTAAATCAGCATTTTGGTACCGGTACTGTGTTTGGAAATTTGATTTATGTAACGGTATATTCAATTCTTGTGCAATAGTTTCAATATGAGTCAGTGCTTCCGAAGGCTTGCGGAATAAACTAAATGGATCTTTATCTCCATCTGTAGTTAATAGAATAGTGACACTTTTACTATGTTGAACAAGTGCTTTGATAATTGCATATTCTAACGTTGAAAAGTTGTGAAACCCATCAATGTAGATTTGTGCTCTTTTTAGCCATTGTGACTGTCCCATCACTTCTATAAAACGATTCAAACTATCTTCAGTAGAGACGTAATCTCCAGCAATGCGTTGCTCTAATTGCTTATATACTAATGCAATATCTTCTAATTTATGTTTTGTCCGTGTTTGTAATTCATTATCTGCTATGTATGTTTCTAACTGTTGCGGCGAAACGTTATACTTTTTAAAATCTTTAATTTGTTCGTGTAATTTTTCGCTAAAACCATAATATTTAACTTGTGATTTATATAAGCTTAATTCGTCCTTAAATTGTTGTAATATATCATAAATCATCATTTCAGTAGCTGCTTTTGATAATTGTTGTTCCATTAATCCGCCTACTTCTTGAAACACGCGGTGGCTCAAACGTTCAAAATGTAAAACTTCAGTTCTTAAGCTACCGTTTAATGCTGGGTCTTTTACAAAGGTTTGCTCTAATTGAAATGTACTTTGCGTAGGAGCAATTAAAATTATAGGATCACCTAATGGATCTTGTTTCATGGCTGTTTTTATCTGTTCTATCATTGCATATGATTTCCCAGTACCAGCCCTACCTACATAAGCATTTAATTCCATCGCTCGTCTCCACTCCTTTTGACTTATATCTTAACACATAACTAGGAGATTTTTATTCTGTTACTCTTGATATTTTATGAGATAAAGAAAGAAGAATTGCTAAAACTTCGTCTGTGTTAGTTAGCAATTCTTCTTATGTTTTTAACCTATTTATCATCAATTATTATTCATACTTTGTATCAGGATCAAAACCAAATTTAAACTCATCTAGTGGCCAGAAACTAAATGCTACTTTCCCTACAACTTGGTCATTATCAATAAGTCCAAATGAACGGCTATCTTTACTCACTTCACGATTGTCTCCTAAAACAAGTAATTTACCTTTAGGAATCGTTGTTTTATTACCATCTCTGACAAAGTCTTCAGGTTTATACGTACCTGTAATATATTCATACATTTTATGTTTCTCATTGTAATCTAAATATGGTTCATCTACTTTTTTGTCATTTACATATAATTGATCTTTTTTATATTCAATTTTATCACCAGGTGTACCAATTACACGCTTAACATAATCATCTGTTTTGTTGGCATGGAAGACAATTACATTGCCTTTTTTAATATCACCAAATTTATAACCAAATAGGTTGACGATAACACGTTCTCCATCTTTTAACGTGGGATCCATTGAGTCACCTTTTACAGTGTAAGGTTTGGCTACAAAGTTAATAATTAATAGCACTAATGCTACTGCAACAACAATTGATATAATCCATTCTGTTATTTCTTTTCTCACTCTTCACACCTCATATATTTATTTAAAGTTTACTGTAAACTCATCTAAAGGATAATACTTCAAGGCGACTTTGCCCACTATGTCTTTTTGTTGAATAAAACCATAATTTCGAGAATCAGCATCATGCTGGCGCTGATCATTCAACACAAAATATGAATTTGGGGGTACAATATCACTTTCAGAACCTTTGATTTTACGTAAGGTTAATGCGTCTATTCTATTATTAGCATAAGGTTCCTTTATTTGTCTATCATCTTTATAAAGCGTTCCCTTCTTATAAGCGATAGAATCTCCTGGTACTCCAATAATTCTGCTTACGTTTACCTTATCATTTTGACGATACATCACAATATCACCATTATCTAATTGCTTTATTAATGGTGCTACTTTATTTACAATAAGACGGTCTCCCGTCGACAATGTAGGCGACATACCTTGTTTATGAACGACTATACCAGTAATAACGAATGCTTGAATCAATAAAACTATAATAATCGCTATTATAATAGAAATCAAATTTTTCACTAACTTTTTCACGTGGTCACTCCTTAGAATTATGCATAAAATGTTGTTCTAACTTTCGACCAAGTAACCAAACAATAATAATTACACAAATAACGATAATCATCTTAGTTGGATTTGTAAACAATGTAGTTATATCATTGCCAAGCCAACCTATCATACCAATCATAATAAATTTAGATGTTAATAACACCCAAAAGTAATGTAGTGGCTTAATGTGTGAAACGCTTGCTACTATATTAACAACTGCACTAGGCGTGAAAGGGAAACAGAGTAAAATAAAAATAGGTATAACACCTCGCCGATCAACAAAAGAAATTAAACGTTGCGTCGTTTTGCGTGCTTTCACCCGTTGTATATATTTTAAATGCGCAAGTTGGCGAAGTGACCAAAACACTATAAAACTTCCACAAACTGTTCCTAGCCATGCAAGTATGGTACCAATGATTAATCCATAAGCATTAACATTTACTATTACAAAGACAATTATAGGTAAAATAGGTAAAAAGGCCTCGATAAATGGTAATAAAAAACCTACGATATAACCTAAATCACCAAATAGCGCAAACCATTGTTGTACCTGTTCAACTGTCATTGCATCAATCCCCATTCTTACTAATATGCTTAATTATAAATCTTCTTAACAACAATTAAAACAATAATGAAATCTTCTCTTCATAATTCATGCTTAAGTAGTAGAACGTTATCCTAATATAGTCTTATAATGAAAAGGGAGTGGGACAGAAATCTGATTTTGAAAAAATGATTTCGTCGTCCCACCCCGGCAAGGATGACTAGTATTGAAAAAAGCTTGCTTTGAAGCGCATTTTCAATACAGTCAGCTACTGCCAAAATGAAAAGAGGCTGAGACGAATTCATTTTGTCCCAACCTCTGCATCAAAAATAACATCACATTATTTAATCGTGAATTGTTATTTCACTTATAGTCTGTTTTCTAATTCTTGTTTTTTGTCTTCGAAACCAGGTTTGCCTAATAGCGCAAACATATTTTGTTTATAAGCTTCAACACCTGGTTGGTTAAATGGATTAACACCTAATTGATAACCACTCATCGCACAAGCTAACTCGAAGAAGTATACAACGTAACCAAATGTTTCCTCATCTAGCTTAGGAATATTTACAACGACATTAGGAACGCCACCATCTGTATGTGCTAATAACGTACCTTCAAATGCTTTCGTATTTACCTCATCAATTGTTTTACCAGCTAAATAGTTCAAACCATCTAAGTCATCACTATCTTCTTCAATAGTAATATTGTGTTTTGGATTGTTAACTTTCACAACTGTTTCAAATAAGAAACGACGACCTTCTTGTACGTACTGACCTAATGAATGCAAGTCTGTTGTATAGTTTGCACTTGATGGATAAATGCCTTTATAATCTTTACCTTCTGATTCACCGAAAAGTTGTTTCCACCATTCATTGAAATACTGCATAGAAGGCTCAAAGTTAATTAACATTTCTGTTGTGTAACCTTTTGAGTATAAAATATTACGGATTGTTGCATATTGATACGCAATATTTTCATCTAAATTATCAGAAGACAATTCTTCACGTGCTTTTGCTGCACCTTGCATCATCGCTTCGATATCAATACCAGCAACTGCGATTGGTAATAAACCTACTGCAGTTAATACTGAGTATCTGCCACCAACATCATCTGGTACTACAAATGTTTCATAGCCTTCATTAGTAGCTAATTGTTTAAGCGCACCCTTTTCTTTATCAGTTGTAGCAAAAATACGTTGTTTTGCTTCTTCTTTACCATATTTATCTTCTACTAACTGTTTAAATAATCTAAATGCAACTGCTGGTTCAGTAGTTGTTCCAGATTTTGATATCACATTGACTGAGAAATCTTTACCATCTAAATATTGGATTAACTCTTGAGTGTATGTTGAAGATAAATGATTACCTACAAATACAATTTCAGGATATTCATCACTATTTCTAAATGCTGGTGTTAGCATTTCAATAGCTGCACGTGCACCTAAATATGAACCACCAATACCAATAACTACAAATACGTCTGAATGTGCTTTAACACGTTTAGCTGCTTCTAAAATACGAGAAAACTCTTCTTTGTCATAATCAACAGGAAGATCGATCCAACCTAAGAAATCACTACCAGCACCAGTACCCTCATGGATTGTTTTATGAATTGATTTTACGATATCTTTTTGTTGCTCAAGTTCATGCTTGCCAAAAAATTCTAAAGTTTTACCATAATCTAACTGAATATGAGTCATGTAAATTGCCTCCTGTAATTTTTAATTCACTATTATTTTACTAAGTTTAGTATGACTATTCAAACAACTAGCCTATCATTGTTACTTATACTAATAATGAACAAAATTATTTTATATCATTAATTGTTGCGCTATATGCAGTTTATTATACATAAATTTTAACGTATATATACATAATACTAACAAAAATGGTAATAATCACAACAAAATTGCAAATAGAGCGACTTTCACAACTTTTTGCATATTTATGTAAAAAAATGGTTTTATTTTCACTAGTTATCTGTTATTCTTAGTTATATTAAATTACAGATTAAAAATTACAAATGAGGTGGCAATATGAAACAAAAAATAGTTTTAGCATATTCCGGAGGATTAGATACAAGTGTGGCAGTAAAATGGTTAATAGATAAAGGTTACGATGTTGTAGCTTGTTGTTTAGATGTTGGTGAAGGAAAAGATTTAGACATCGTCTATCAAAAAGCTTTAGATATGGGTGCAGTTGAATGTCATATCATAGATGCTACTGAAGAATTTAGTGATGAGTATGTAGCATATGCAATCAAAGGTAACTTAATGTATGAAGGTACATATCCTTTAGTATCTGCATTATCAAGACCTTTAATTTCTAAAAAATTAGTAGAAATTGCAGATAAAACGAATTCAGTTGGTATCGCTCACGGCTGTACAGGTAAAGGTAATGACCAAGTACGTTTTGAAGTAGCAATCAAAGCTCTAAATCCTGAATTAAAAGTCTTTGCTCCGGTAAGAGAATGGGCTTGGAGCCGTGAAGAAGAAATCGATTATGCTCTTAAACATAATATTCCAGTACCTATCCAACAAGACTCTCCCTATTCAATTGACCAAAATTTATGGGGTAGAAGTAACGAATGTGGTATTTTAGAAGATCCATATGCGGCACCACCAACAGATGCATTTGATTTAACAAATGAATTAGAAGATACACCAAATCAATCAGAAGAAATTATTTTATCTTTTGAACAAGGATTACCGACTGCTTTAAATGGTGAAAACTTGTCATTAAGTAAATTAATTTTAAAATTAAACAAAATTGCTGGTAAACATGGTATTGGCAGAATCGACCATGTTGAAAATAGATTAGTAGGTATTAAATCTAGAGAAGTATATGAAACACCAGGAGCAGAAGTAATTATCAAAGCCCATAAAGCGTTAGAAACAATCACTTTAACGAAAGATGTAGCACATTTTAAACCAGTTATTGAGAAACAATTTTCTGAGCAAGTGTATAATGCTTTATGGTTCTCTCCATTAACAGACAGCTTAAAAGTATTTGTCGATAGTACACAACAACATGTTACAGGTGAAGTAAGAATCAAACTTTATAAAGGTAATGCTATAGTCAATGGCAGAAAATCACCTTACACATTATACAACGAAAAATTAGCAACTTATACAAAAGAAGATGCTTTCAATCAAGATTCAGCAGTAGGTTTCATTGAAATCTTTGGTTTACCGACACAAGTCAACTCTATGCTACACGGAGGTTACCACAATGAGTGAGAAAGCTTGGGGTGGTAGATTCAGCGAACAACCAGAAGATTGGGTCGATGAATTCAATGCTTCCATTCATTTTGACAAAACACTTATTAAGCAAGATATACAAGGTAGCATTGCACATGCGACAATGTTGGCAAACCAAGAAATTATTACTGCTGATGAAAGCAAACAAATTATTGAAGGCTTAAATGACATTCTTCAAGATTATTTAAATAACCAAATTACTTTCGATGTATCATTAGAAGATATACATTTAAACATTGAACACGAATTAATTAAGCGTATTGGTGACACTGGAGGTAAACTTCATACAGGACGTAGTCGTAATGATCAAGTAGCAACAGATATGCATTTATATACAAAAGCTGAAGTAGAACAGCTAATTGAACTGATTACTTCCTTTCAAACAAGTATTTTAACAGTGGCAGAAAATCATATTGATACTATCATGCCTGGTTACACTCATTTACAAAGAGCGCAGCCTATATCATTTGCACATCATATATTAACTTACTATTGGATGTTAAGCCGTGATAAATCTCGATTTGAAGATAGTTTAAAACGTATAGACATATCTCCTTTAGGTGCTGCTGCTTTAAGTGGTACGACCTATCCAATAGATAGACATGAAACTCAATCATTATTAGGGTTTAGTTCGCTATATGAAAATAGTATGGATGCTGTAAGTGATCGTGATTATATTGTCGAAACGTTGCATAATATATCATTAACGATGGTTCACTTGTCTCGTTTTGCGGAAGAAATTATTTTTTGGTCTTCTGCGGAAGCAAACTTCGTGACGTTATCCGATGCTTTTTCAACTGGTTCATCAATTATGCCTCAAAAGAAAAACCCTGATATGGCAGAGCTTATAAGAGGTAAAGTTGGTAGAACAACTGGTCATTTAATGAGTATGTTGATGACATTGAAAGGATTACCACTCGCTTATAACAAAGATATGCAAGAAGATAAAGAAGGTTTGTTTGATGCCCTTCATACATTAAAAGGTTCACTGCGTATTTTTGAAGGAATGGTCGATTCAATGACTGTTAACGTTGAACATTTACAACAAACTGTGAATAATGACTTTTCTAACGCCACTGAACTCGCAGATTATTTAGTAACTAAAGATGTACCGTTTAGAACTGCACACGAAATCGTAGGGAAATTAGTATTATGGTGTATTCAAAATAATAAATATTTACTTGATGTCCCTTTGTCAAAATATCAAGAGGCACATCCATTAATAGAAGATGATATTTTTACATTCTTAACACCTGCAAACTGCGTGAGTCGCAGAATTAGTTACGGTTCTACAGGTCAAGAAGCAGTTAAACAGCAAATTAAACAAATTAAAGCACAACTGAAATAATTATATAAAAGCATAAAAATCATTTATTGAAATGGTTTTTATGCTTTTATTATTTTAGTTTAATATTTATAACTTAACAGCTAATGTAGGAGTGCTATTATGAATACAGCACAACGTCTTATCGCATGTAGTTTAGCAATTTTAAGTATTAGCTATTTCTCTAGTAAATAACGCTCGCACCTCTCAACACCCCTATCCTTAAAAGTCCTCACAAATTAAAAATGCTAAGTTAGGTGTTAATGACATATGTACAACTTATCTAGTTATTTATAATGCAGTTATCGGTAATGACCGATAATTATCATCTTTGTAATAACATTCTTTAAGCTGACATTACATTATTAACAATACTTCGTATCTATTTACTTATTGTAAACATTTTTATACTTTTTTAACCTTCTTTAATTTATTAATTGTTTTTATTTAACTTAAATTAAAAAGGTGTAAAATATATTTATTTTTTAATCTGTTTTTTGTATGGTTAATATACAGTTTATTATGAGGAGTGAAGGTATGAAATATACAAAACGATTATTTGTCAGTGGTTTTTCAATTTTAGCTCTATCAAGTTTTACAACCCCAGATATCCAAGCAAATAGTAACAATGCGAATCAGCAAGCTACACAACAAGTTAACCAATCATCACAAGCAACTCAAAACAAAGCATATCGTGCTATACATAATCCAACAGGTGAAAAATACACAACAATTGCACATCGTGGTGCGAGTGGCTATGCCCCTGAACATACTTTTGCAGCTTATGACAAAAGTCATAATGAAATGGGTGCATCATATATAGAATTAGATTTACAAATGACAAAAGACGGTCATTTAGTAGTTATGCATGATGAAACATTGGATCGTACTACTAACGGAACTGGTAGGGTCGATGAACATACTTTAAAAGAAATTAAAGAACTTGATGCTGGAAGTAAATTTAATGCCAATAATCCACAATATGCCGACCCTTCATATGAAGGCCAAAAAGTTCCAACACTAGACGAAGTGTTAGAACGATATGGCAGTAATGCTAATTATTATATTGAAACTAAATCACCAGATGTCTATCCGGGTATGGAAGAAAAATTATTAGCTTCATTAGATAAGCATCATTTACTGACACAAAATTCTTTATCAAACGGCCATGTATTAATTCAATCATTTTCACAAGCAAGTTTACAAAAAGTCCAAGCGCAAAATGCTAATATCCCTTTAATCCGCTTACTTGATAAAGGTGAATTACCTAACTTAACTCAAGCAGATTTAAATGCAATTAGAAGTTACGCCATAGGTGTAGGACCTGAATATACAGATTTAACTAAAGACAATGTGAAAAACTTAAAAAAAGCAGGACTACTCGTCCATCCATTTACAGTCAATACTAAAGCAGATATGGAAAGATTAAATAAATACGGTGTTAATGGCGTATTCACAAATTATCCTGATGTCTACGAACAAGTTATTGCTAATGATAAATAACGATACTTGCACTATAATAATATAAATTTATAACAATACTTGTGCCTTCATAAATGGCGAAGTCATCATTTTTTGAACAAGCGAAATAGTATACTATCAACTTACGATAGCAAAAAGAGGGTAGAACATATTTTGTTCTACCCTCTTAATTATTTATAAGTATAAGGCTTAAGCCCATCCACGATAACGTGCCGCTTCTGCTGTACGCTTAAGTCCGACAATGTACGCTGCTAAGCGCATATCAATTTTACGATTTTGTGATAACTCATAAATCGTATCAAATGCTGTAATTAATTTTTCACGTAATTTTTCATTAACTTCGTCTTCTGGCCAATAATAACCTTGGTTATTTTGTACCCATTCAAAGTATGAAACTGTTACGCCACCCGCACTCGCTAGTACGTCAGGTACAAGTAAAATACCGCGTTCAGTTAAAATCTTAGTACCTTCTGGTGTTGTAGGTCCGTTAGCTGCTTCAACAACTACATCAGCTTTAATATCATTTGCATTATCGCCTGTAATTTGATTAGCAATTGCTGCAGGAACTAAGATATCACAATCAATTTCAAATAACTCTTTATTAGAAATTGTATCTTCGAATAAATTTGTCACAGTACCAAAACTGTCTCTTCTATCTAATAAATAATCAATATCTAAACCTTCTGGATCATGTAACGCACCATAAGCATCGGAAATACCTACAATTTTAGCACCTAAGTCATATAAGAATTTAGCTAAGAAACTACCAGCATTACCAAATCCTTGTATAACAACTCGTGCACCTTTAACATCCATGCCTCTTCTTTTGGCTGCTTGTTCAATTGCAATAACAACACCTAAAGCTGTAGAACGATCGCGTCCTTGTGAACCACCAAGTACAATTGGTTTACCTGTAATAAAACCTGGTGAATTAAATTTATCAAGTGAGCTATACTCGTCCATCATCCAAGCCATAATTTGTGAGTTTGTAAACACATCTGGCGCTGGTATATCTTTTGTTGGACCAACGAATTGTGAAATTGCGCGTACATAACCACGTGATAATCTCTCTACTTCATGGATACTCATTTGACGTGGGTCACATATGATTCCACCTTTACCTCCACCATAAGGTAAATCAACAATGCCACATTTTAGTGTCATCCACATAGATAACGCTTTAACTTCTTCTTCATCCACATCAGGGTGGAATCTTACGCCACCTTTTGTTGGACCAACTGCGTCATTATGTTGTGCACGATAACCAGTAAATGTTTTAACAGTCCCATCATCCATTCGTACTGGAATTCGTACTTGTAGGAATCTAAGTGGTTCTTTGACTAAATCATACATACCATCATCAAATCCCAATTTGTTTAAAGCCTCTTTAATAATACCTTGCGTAGAAGTCACCAAATTATTATTCTCAGTCATGATTCATTTCGCCTCTTTTTCGTAACTAATGATTTCGCTTTCATTGCTAATTGTAACATAACTTTTGCCTTTTTAAAGGGATTAAAAAAAGTTATATATCAAATTTTTTTATTATTCAAAAACGTTTTTCACTTTGTCTAATGCTAGGTCTAATTCTTCTTTTGTGATGACTAATGGTGGTGCAAATCTAATTACAGTATCATGTGTTTCTTTACATAAAATGCCTTGCTCTTTTAATGCTTCACAATAAGGTCTGGCATTTTCATGTAATTCAATGCCAATAAATAAACCACGACCTCTAACTTCTTTAATCGCTGGGTGTTCAATCTTTTGTAATTCCGCTTTAAAGTATTCCCCTAGCTCTAATGAGCGACCTGGTAAATCTTCATCGACAATTACATCTAATGCTGCTAATGAAGCTGCACAAGCTAATGGGTTACCACCAAATGTTGAACCGTGTGAACCTGGTGTAAATACGCCTAAAACTTCTTCATCTGCTAGCACAACTGAAATTGGGAAAACGCCTCCGCCTAAAGCTTTTCCTAAAATATAAACGTCTGGCTTAACATTATCCCAGTCTGTTGCAAACATTTTACCTGAGCGTCCTAAACCTGCTTGAATTTCATCAGCTATAAATAATACATTATGTTCGTCACATAACTCTCTAATTTCTTTTAAGTATCCTTCTGGCGGTACATTTATTCCCGCTTCACCTTGGACAGGTTCAATTAAGATTGCTGCAGTATTATCATTGATTGCTGCTTTTACAGCTTCGATATCTCCAAAATCAACTTTACGGAAACCATCTAATAATGGGCCATATCCACGTTGATATTCTGCTTCTGATGATAAAGATACAGGTGCCATTGTACGGCCATGGAAATTACCATTAAAAGCAATGATTTCTGCTTGATCAGGCTCTATTTTTTTCACATCATATGCCCAACGTCTTGCAGCTTTTAATGCCGTTTCTACTGCTTCAGCTCCTGTATTCATTGGTAATGCTTTATCTTTACCTGCTAATTTACAAATTTTTTCATACCATGCTCCTAAGTTATCACTATGAAAAGCACGTGATACAAGCGTAACTTTATCTGCTTGATCTTTTAATGCTTGGATGACTTTAGGATGACGGTGACCTTGGTTAACTGCTGAATATGCAGCTAACATATCCATATATTTGCTACCTTCTGGGTCTGTTACCCATACCCCTTCAGCCTCAGAGATTACAATTGGTAGAGGAACATAATTGTGCGCTCCGTAATGATTTGTAAGCTCAATGATTTCTTCTGATTTTGTCATGATATCTCCCCTTTAAAAAATTTATGGCAATATTGCCTCGATAATTCATAACATTAGCATAACGTATTTACCGTGTTACTGAAACTATTTTCCTAAAAAATCCCTAAAATACTCTTTTTAGGATAAAACAGTGCACTACAAAATATGTATTGATCCGGTTATGACGCTAGTTAATCGTCTTTAAAAGGCAAAACAATCTAACTAAGTTTTATCTATCTTTGCTTTTCAAGATATATTTTTATGTTTTATATATGATTATTTACTATTTTAAAATGGGATATTGTCGACAAATAAAAAAGAACATTAACAATGCATGAATTTTATCGAATGACCTTCATATTGAAAGTCGCTTCCGATAATATAATCATACATCATTAATGTTCTATATAGTTATTGTAGTAATGCTATTTACCATCTTTTCTTGGTAATGGGTAAAAGCCTTGGTTGAATTGTTCCCATAATTTTGGTGGTAAATGGTGTTTATCTTCTCTATTTGGATCAAAGTATGAAATGATTTCATCTTCTTTACCTTCTTCAATTTTACTAACAAATTGATAATCCAATAATATTCCTCTACCTAATGCCAATAGTTCGATTTGTTTAGTGTTAATTGCTTCTAATGCTTGTTCAGCAGTAAATATAGAACCTATACCAATTAATGGCATACGGCCATCAATCCATCGATGTAATAATTCTATACGTGTTTCTTCCGCATATTTGCCTTCTCTAGTTTTAGAGTGCACATCCATTAAAGATACATGTAAATAGTCTAATGGTTTTTCAACTAAAGTTTTAACTAATGATTCAGTGATTTCCATACTAATTCCTGGAGATTCTGCTTCTTCTGGAGAAAATCTATAACCAATAATAAATGAGTCATCGGCATATTGTTTTTTAACATTAACCACTTCATCAACGACTTCGCGAGCAAATTTGAATTTATCCGTGCCCCATTCATCTGTACGACGGTTATAATATGGAGAGACAAATTGATGAATTAAATAATGGTTCGCACCGTGAATTTCAACACCATCGAAGCCTGCTTCTATTACTCTACGTGTAGCTTCGCCGAATGCTTTTATCGTTTCTAAAATTTCGTCATGTGTAATTTCACGTGCATGGTGTTCTTCTGTCTCACCAAAACTTTTCATACTAATTGGACTTGGTGCAGCCACGTCTCCATTTGGTGTCCAGTTTGGTAATGATTGCGCTCCACCATGATGAATTTGTACTACGGCTTTAGCGCCATTCTTTTTCATCACGTTAGCTAATTTTTTTAAACCTTCTATATCAGTATCGTGTGCTACTGACGGTTGACCTGGAAATGCTTTACCTAAATCTGTAACATTACTCGCTGCAGATATTGACAAACCAACATCTTGTGAACGTTGTTCCATATAGTTTATTTCGTCTTCGGATACCGTCCCATCATCATGCGATGTTACGTGTGTTAATGGAGCTAACACAAATTTATTTTTTAATTGTACTTTATTAGGTAACTCTACTGTTTCAAATAAAGTTGCAAATTTTTCATTCATTACTTACTTCCTCCTAATTAATGATTTCAACACTATAACATTGTTATTATGCTTGCACTATTTTAATGCTTGTTCATTTTACCGTAAAAAATTCACTTCACATAATAATATGCTTGCGCATACATGTTTATATATAAAATAAAATCAAAAAACTAACATTTCATGCAGAAATGTTAGTAGTACAAGAGTATTACTCTTGCTTCATAGTGTCTTTGGACTGTTTAATCCAACCTGGCATACGTTCTTTAATTGTTTGAAACCCGTATTTTTCGGTTTCTTTAATTTCATCCAATACTGATTGCTTTTCTTTCTTACGTTCATAATTTTTAAAATAATCATTATCTTTTAATGACAAATTAAGCTTACCTTCTTTATCGATGGAAATAACTTTTGCCCGGACAACTTGTCCTTCGGATAAAAACTTTTTTAAATTATGGACGTAATCATCCATAATTTCAGAAATATGAATCAGACCTTCAGTATTATCTGGGGTTTCAACAAATGCGCCATAAGGCTGAATACCAGTCACACGTACTTTAAGATGTTGACCTACTTTGTAGTGATTATTCAACGTGAGAACCCCTTATTTCGTTTTACTTAACAATAATATAATAGCATAAATTACTAAACTAGACTAATATTACGATAGAAAAATTACTATAAATTGTTGATATAATAGTCATCAAAACAATTAAACCCTTATAATAAAAAGAGCCATGTTCAGATTTTGTTCTGAACATGGTTCTTTCACATTGTATTTTCTATTAATGCACAATACTATCATGTAATAAACTTCCGCATCTCACATAATAGAATGTAACAAGCTCATCCATTTATTTCGATCTTACTTTTATTTATCCTCTACATCAATTGAATCAATAGTGATGTCATGTAAAGGCTTATCTTGTGGACCTACTTTCGTACTTGCAATATCTTCTAGCACGCTTTGACCTTCAATAAGTTGGCCGAATACTGTATGTTTTTGGTCTAACCATGGTGTACCACCTTGTGTACGGTAAGCTTCAACTATTGGTTGTGGCCATCCACCATCTGCAAGTTGGTTAATCATTGATTCCGGTACTTCTTTCATTTGTACAATGAAAAATTGTGAGCCGTTTGTATTAGGTCCTGAATTGGCCATTGATAATGCACCATAAATATTAAATGCTTCTAATGAAAATTCGTCTGCAAATGGTGCGCCGTAAATACTTTCGCCACCCATACCTGTTGCAGTTGGGTCGCCACCTTGTACCATAAAATCATTAATTACACGGTGGAAAGAAATACCATTGTAATAACCATTTTTAGCATGTGTTACAAAATTTTCTACTGTTTTAGGTGCAACATCTGGTAATAACTTAAATGTCATATCTCCTTTATTTGTATGCATTACAAGTTTTATTTCATTATCTTTTACTTCTGTATCTAATTGAGGATAGTTCGTCATTTTCATTCTCCATTTCATGTTAAGATGATAATAGTATTTTAACATAAAAGAAAGGATGTATTAATCATGTTATATAGATTTGCTCATAAAACTGGTGTCTATGGTGTTTCTATCGTAGAAGAAGAGACGCAACGGATTTTAGTCAAAGTCGAACAAGTCATCAAACATCCAAAACAAGGTGATTTACATAACCCCACTGACGTAGAAGATGTATTTTTCCATGAGCGTAAAGCTTTGAGTCAATATGAAAAACACTATACAACAAAGTCACAACTAAGACCATTCGATGTTGCAGAACTACCATATACAGAATCTTTACAACAAGCACTTAGCACTTTAGAAACTAAGTTACTCAAAGAAGATACGGTTCATGCACAAAAGTCACTGACAAATTTACAACGCTTAAAAGAAGATTATTCTCTGCAATATAAAAAAAATTTCATCTGAAAAATGACGCGTTTCTTCTTATTTAACAAGACAGTTAAAAACCACTAGCTATACACTTGCAGTGGTTTTTCAGAACTGGATGAATCATGTATAATGAAACCATATTTCAATTTAAAGGGGGACAACATAATGAGTTGGTTACACATAGTGGTATTGTTACCGCTTATATTTGCACTCATTATTCCTTGTATATATCGACTACATAAACGGATTCATTTAGGGTGGTTTGTCTTACCACTGCCTATTGTCTTATTTATTTATTTCTTAACTTATATTAAGACAACTATGTCAGGTGATACCGTTATGCAAGAAGTAAACTGGATGCCAAAATTCGGTATGAATTTTGACTTATACATAGATGGATTAAGTTTATTATTTAGTTTACTCATAACTGGAATTGGCAGTTTAATTGTCTTATATTCAATCAGTTACTTAAGTCGAAAAGAACAACTAGGGAATTTTTATTGTTATTTATTATTATTCATGGGCGCAATGTTAGGCGTGGTGTTATCTGATAACATCATTGTTCTTTATTTATTTTGGGAACTAACATCATTTTCAAGTTTTTTATTAATTTCATTTTGGCGTACGAATCAAAGATCCATTTACGGTGCGCAAAAATCTATGCTCATTACCGTATTTGGTGGCCTATCATTATTAGGCGGACTGATTTTACTTTCAATTTCAGCTAATACTACAAGCATTCGTACAATGATTGACCATGTTGGAGATATTCAAACTAGCCCATTCTTTATTCTTTCAATGGTCTTTGTATTAATTGGCGCGATGACTAAATCAGCACAATTTCCGTTTTATATCTGGTTGCCAGATGCAATGGAAGCACCTACACCAGTTAGTGCTTATTTACACTCAGCAACAATGGTTAAAGCTGGCTTATATTTAGTTGCCCGTATGACGCCAATCTATGCAGTTTCTCAAGGTTGGGTTTGGACTGTTACCATTGTGGGGCTCATCACGTTAATTTGGGCTTCGTTAAATGCAACAAAACAGCAAGACCTTAAAGGAATACTCGCATTTTCTACTGTGTCTCAGTTAGGTATGATTATGTCTATGTTAGGCATTGGTGCCGTAAGTTATCACTTTGAAGGCGCAGAAAGTCAACTTTATATTGCAGCATTTACTGCCGCTATTTTTCATTTGATTAATCATGCAACCTTTAAAGGTGCTTTATTTATGATAACGGGTGCGGTAGATCATGCCACTGGTACTCGTGATGTAAAAAAATTAGGCGGCTTAATGACGGTTATGCCTATTTCATTTACATTAACGATTATAACTTCATTAAGTATGGCAGGTATTCCACCATTTAATGGTTTCCTATCAAAAGAGTCATTTTTAGAAAGTATGATTGAAGTAACCCATGCAGACATCTTGAGTTTAGATACATTCGGTATTTTAATTCCAATTGTTGCTATTATAGGTAGTATTTTTACTTTCGTTTATGCCGTGCGTTTTATCGGCCAAATTTTCTTAGGTTCATACCGACCACAATCATTACCAAAATCAGCACATGAAGCTCCAAAACTAATGCTAATTGCACCAACTATTTTAGCACTATTAGTAATTGTCTTTGGCTTGTTCCCTGCCATATTAACGAGTACGTTAATTGATCCAGCAACATCAGCCATTAGTCAAGCTAACAGTAAGCCATCATCATTCCATTTATTCCATGGCTTTACACCGGCATTCTTTGCAACATTGTTGATTTATATTGTAGGTATTATTTTAATTTTAACGTTTAAGTATTGGGTACGCTTATTGCGTATGCAACCAAACAAGTTACAATTAAATTATTGGTATGACACAACAGGTAAATATTCATCTCACGTTTCAAGTAATTTTACTGACTCATATGTAACAGGTTTTACACGCAATAATTTAGTTATACTATTCACATCATTTATAGTTCTGGCAATTATTGCCTTATCATTAACACCATTTAAATTAGACTTTAATAACGTCAGTAATATACGACCTTTTGAGTTAATCATTATAGTACTCATCATGTTAGCGTCTGTAATGATTGTCTGTGCTCGATCTCGTCTATTCAGTATTATAATGACGAGTGCTGTTGGTTACGCTGTTGCTGTATTCTTTATTTTCTTTGGTGCGCCAGATTTAGCTTTAACACAATTTGTTGTCGAAACTATTTCAACGGCATTATTTTTACTTTGTTTCTATCATTTGCCGAATTTAAATCGACATAACGAAACTCGTAACTTTAAGTGGAGTAATATGTTAATTGCTATCGCAGCTGGATTAGTAGTTACAATTATCGGATTAATTGCTTATGGCAACCGACACTTTGAGTCTATTGCGACATATTATAAAGAGCATGTTTATGATTTAGCACATGGTACTAACATGGTTAATGTTATTTTAGTTGACTTCCGTGGTACCGATACCTTATTCGAATCTTCAGTGCTCGGAATTGCAGGACTAGGTGTATATACTATGATTAAATTACGTTCAACGCGTAAAGCTAATAAAGAAGGAGGATCTGACTATGAATAGACAAAACAATAATCTAATTTTTCAGTACTCAGCTATTCTTATCTTCTTCTTAATTGTAATGTTTGGTTTATCACTTTTCCTTGCGGGTCACTATACACCAGGTGGCGGTTTCGTAGGAGGATTATTGATGTCAAGCGCACTTGTGATTATTACTGTAGCATTTGACATCAAAACAATGCGCAAAATATTTCCTTGGGACTTTAAAATATTAATTGGTATTGGGTTATTTTTCTGTGGTGCCACTCCTATAGCAAGTTGGTTCTACAATAAAAACTTCTTTACCCATACACCTTTTGAAATTCCTTTAGGTATATTAGAACCAATGGAAATGCACACAGCGACATTTTTTGATTTAGGTGTCATGTTTGCAGTAGTCGGTACAGTAATGACTATTATTTTAACGATTGGAGAGAGCGACTAATGGAAATACTTATGATAATTGTTTGTGGTTTTCTCACTACAATGAGCGTTTATTTAATCCTCTCTAAAAGTTTAATACGTATCATTATTGGGACTACCTTGCAAACACATACAGCCAATTTATTTTTACTTACTATGGGTGGTTTAAAAGGTGGCGAAGTGCCTATTTATGAAAAAGGTATTTCCGACTACGTTGATCCAATCCCACAAGCATTAATCTTAACTGCTATTGTTATTTCATTTTCAGTAACATCATTCTTTTTAGTTCTTGCTTTTAGAAGTTATAAAGAACTTGGTACTGATAATGTAGAAAGTATGAGAGGAGTGCTTGATGATGATAGAAAGTAATTTATTAGTATCAACGTTAATCATTCCATTATTAACCGTTATTATTTTAATTTTTCTAGGTAAACGCCCTATTATTAAGCGTTATGTAGCATTAACAGGTACTATAATCACATTTATTTTTAGTATAATTAATTTGATTAATGTAGCGAAACATGGACCTATTGTTTTAGAATTAGGTTCTTGGAAAGCACCTTATAGTATAGTCTTTGTTTTAGACTTATTTAGTGGTTTATTAATTACCACAAGTATACTCATTACTATATTTATTATTTTGTATTCCTATAATACAGTTGGTATTGAACGTGAAACTTATTATTACTATTTCGCAGTAATGTTTATGCTGACTGGTGTCAATGGTGCATTTATGACAGGAGATATATTCAACCTATTTGTATTCTTCGAAGTATTTTTAATGGCTTCTTATATATTACTTGTCATCGGTGGCACTAAAGTACAGTTGAGTGAAACAATTAAATATGTACTAGTGAATGTAACTTCATCTGCATTTTTTGTAATTGCAGTTGGTATGTTGTATTCCGTTGTCGGCACATTAAACTTAGCTGATATTAGCCAAAAGCTAAACCAACTTTCACCACAAGATAGTGGCGTAGTAACTATAGTATTTATTGTCTTTATTTTTGTTTTTGCAACTAAAGCTGGGATTTTCCCAATGTACGTATGGTTACCAGGTGCTTATTACGCTCCACCAGTAGCGATTATCGCCTTTTTCGGTGCCTTATTAACAAAAGTTGGCGTTTATTCATTAGCCAGAACTACTAGTTTATTCTTTCCTGACACAACTGACTTAACTTATTATCTGTTAATCTTTTTATCACTACTTACCATTATTTTTGGTTGTGTAGGGGCAGTTAGTTATTTCGATATTAAAAAAATCATTATCTACAATATTATGATCGCAGTTGGTGTTATTTTGATTGGTGTATCCATGATGAATCAAGCAGGAATGATGGGGGCAATTTACTACACTTTACACGATATGTTAATCAAGGCCGCTTTATTCTTTTTAGTTGGCGTAATTTATCAAATTACTAAATCATATGATTTGCGCAATTTTAGTGGCTTAATTAAACACTATCCAGTACTAGGATGGACATTCTTTATAGCGGCCTTGAGTTTAGCGGGTATCCCCCCTTTCAGTGGTTTCTATGGTAAGTTTTACATTGTCCAAGCTACATTCGAAAAAGGGTTCTATCTCACTGGTATGGTCGTATTACTGTCTAGTTTAGTCGTACTATATTCGGTTATTCGAATATTTTTACAAGGCTTCTTTGGAAATTCATCTGGGTATACTCCGAAGCCTAAACTACAACACCGTGGACCGTTAATAGTAGCGATAGTTGCAGTTGTAATTACAGTAATTTTCGGTTTATCAGCTGACTTTTTACAACCTATCATTAAAGATGCTGCCTCTACTTTCTATAACCCTAGTGAATACGTAGACAGTGTACTAGGAGGTAAATAAGATGGCGATTCAAATTTTAATTAACTTATTATTAAGTATCTTATGGCTTTTTATCACAGGTAGTTATTCCTTAAATAATTTTATTTTAGGTTACATTTTCGGTCTATTGTTGGTACTTACATTACGCGGGTTATTCCCTGGTAGATTTTATATGGTTACAGTGTACAAAGTACTTAAATTAATAGCGGTATTTTTAATCGAGCTCATAAAAGCTAATATCGATGTAATACGTATTGTATTACAACCTACAATTAAAAATGAGCCAGCATTTTTTACTTATGACACCGAATTAACAACAGATTGGCAACTCGTATTGTTATCGATATTAATCACTTTAACCCCAGGGACTGTAGTGTTAGGTATTAGTGATGATCGTACGAAAATATATATACATTGTATTGACTTCAGTACTAAAGAAGAAGAAATTGCGAGCATTAAATCGTCACTTGAAAAAGTTGTAAGAGAGGTTGGTGATACACAATGAACTACTCAATAATTATAATTATCGCATTAGTAATAGTATCATTATCTATGTTAGCAATGTTAGTTCGTGTCATCCTTGGTCCATCTCTTGCTGACCGAGTCGTAGCTTTAGATGCTATGGGAATTCAATTAATGGCAATTGTAGCATTATTTAGTATCTTCCTAGGTACTACATATATGATTGTAGCTATTTTATTAGTAGGTATACTTGCCTTTCTAGGCACTGCAGTTTTTGCTAAATATATGGACAAAGGTAAGGTGATTGAACATGATAACAACGATCATCATTAGTATTTCTCTTATATTGGTCATCTTGGGTGCGTTAATCAGTGCTTTTGCAGCTATTGGGTTATTACGATTAGACGATGTTTATTCTCGTGCCCATGCAGCTGGTAAAGCAGCAACGCTTGGTGCTATGTTATTATTATTTGGCGTTTTCCTTTTCTTTATCGGTAAAGAAGGTATGATTAACATGCAACTCATTATAGGGATTATCTTTGTATTTATTACAGGTCCGTTGGCTAGTCATCTAATTATGAAAGCAGCGTATAATTTAAATACCCCTGCTACTGATAGAACTCAACAAGACGACTTTAACGAAACGTTACACGATAAAAAATTATAACAATAGTTAAGCGATAAGTTATTACTTATTAACAAGAGCACAAATTTCTAGTTCTTCGTTATTTTAGTAATTGTACTTATCGCTTTTTGTATTGCAATGGCAAATGCATTATGTTATTTTTAAATCGTAATCATTACTATTTGAAAGAAGGTAACTTTATGCATACTTGGACAATTATCGGTGGCGGTATTCAAGCATTAACAATTGCTTTAAAATTAATTCACGCTGGTCTTCCAACGTCCAAACTGACTCTCATTGATCCACACAGTAATTTATGCGCACAATTCGACGAACGCACTAAACGTATTAATATGCCCTTTCTTCGCTCACCTTGCGTGCATCATGTACATCCTGATCCTTTTCATTTAAAACAATTCGCTAAAACATATCAATATATGCAAGCAACATTAGGAAAATATCAACGGCCTCAAAGAGATATGTTTATCGATCATGTACATACACTTATACATCGTTATCAATTACATAATCAGCATGTCATTGGAAGTGTAACCCATATTAAACAGCACACACATCCTCAGCAACAATGGGTGCTCACTTTAAATAATAAACGTTCCATTACTACTGATAACTTAGTTATCGCAATGGGTAGTCATCATGATTTAAACGTTCCTGAGATTTTTCATCAACAGCAAAATGTTCAACATATTTTCGACAATACAGCTCTACAATTTCATAATTGCAATCATGTTGTCGGGAGTGGTGTCTCTGCAGCACATTTAGTACATAAATTACTTCATTATTATCAAAAACATGTGCACTTATGGCTTAATAAAACAATAGCCGTACATGATTTTGATGCAGATCCAGCATGGCTCGGTCCTAAAAATATGACTAAGTTAACAGCTTTTGCAGATTCTGCCGAAATACTTTCTTTTATTGAAGATGAGAGACACAAAGGCTCTATGCCTCAAGAGTTATATCTACATCTCAAAAAATATCAACAGCAAGGTCGTTTGACAATTCACCAAACACCTATTACCACAATAAAAAACAAGCAAATACATACGAAGGATGAACGATATAATTATAATCATATTTTACTTGCTACAGGCTTCAAAAATTCGATATTACAACAACCAATTATAAAATCTTTAATATTAGAACATGCCGCACCTATGACCTCTTGTGGCTATCCACAATTGTCTGATACATTGGAATGGTTACCACAGCTATTTGTATCTGGCGGACTAGCTGATTTAAAATTAGGACCTTTCGCACGCAATATTGCAGGAGGTAGAGAAGCAGCAAAACGAATTGCTCAAGCTTACTTCGCTCAAAATTTTATATCACATTAAAAAAAGGGAATGCATAAAAGTAACTTTTGCATTCCCTAAATGATTTATTAATTTTTAGTTATTTATAAATGACTACGCTTTGTCATTAGCTATCAGCTAAAATGACGTACTTTAATATGTTTAAAATACTAGTCTATCAAGATCTATGTCGTGATTTGATTGCGATGGTACCTCGCATAATACTTATTAATTTGCCGCTATCATCAGTTATCTCAATATTCCATACTTGTGTCGTTTTGCCTTGATGAATAACTGTTGCGGAAGCATAGACAGTACCCTCTGTCGTTGAACTAATGTGATTTGCATTCATTTCTAATCCTAGTGGAATATATTGCTCAGTATCAATTAGGCTCGCTGCTCCCATTGAGCATGCGGTTTCTCCTAAAGCTAAACTAGCACCACCGTGTAGAAATCCAAAGGGTTGTTTCACCTTATCTGTTACAGGCATAGACATAACCAAAATGCCTTCTCCCTCTTTTTCAACTTTCATATCTAGCGCATCTAACATATTTGTCATAATTGCCACCCCTTTATTTATATCACTCTTATAATATCATAGCAGCGATAGTACCAAAAATAATCAACGGGATATTATAGAAAATAAAGTTCGGAATACACGTATCTCTTATATGATCATGTTGCCCATCAACATTTAATCCTGCCGTCGGACCAAGTGTTGAATCACTCGCTGGAGAACCTGAATCACCTAAGGCACTTGCCGTGCCAATTAAGGCAATTAAAGCCATTGTACTTAAACCAAACGATTCACCTAACGGCACAAATAATGTAGCTATAATAGGGATTGTGGCAAATGAAGAACCAATACCTAATGTGACTATTAATCCAATGATATACATGAGTAGTATGCTAATTAACTTGTTGTCACCAGTAATTCCACTAATACTATGTACTAATTGCTCAATATCACCGGTTTTATTCATGACACCAGCGAAGCCATTAGCGGTAAGAATTACAACACCAATATAGGCCATTATTTGAATACCTTCAACAAATTGCTTGTCCATATCTTTCCAATTTTGCATACCAGAAATAAAAAATACTAATACCCCTGCTAATGCACCAAAGATCATAGAGTCAGTCAGCATTTGAACTGTAAATGTCGCAATAATCGCAATGATTGTCACAACTAACACATATGGTTTTAACTCTACATTTGCTAGATCTTTATCTTGTTTATGATCAATATATTTTCTTGCTTTTCTATAATAAAATAAACCAGCAATTAACCCTACAATATAACCTAATGATGGGATAACCATAGCTTTCCAAATCATATTTATTTCTATCGGATGTCCAGCTTTGTTAAAGCCGTTCATTATAATTTGATGAAATATTTGACCAAAACCAAATGGAATTAAAATATATGGCCAACATAAACCAAAACCAATGATTAAAGCTATTTGTCTACGATCAAAGTTTAATTCATTAAATATACTAATTAAAGGAGGAATGACAATTGGGATAAATGCAATATGTACAGGAATAATATTTTGACTCATTACACTTAATACCAATAAAGCTACCACAATTATAACTTTAACTTTCAGACGGGACATTTTAGAGTTTTCAGCTCTAATGCCTTTGATAATTTTATTAACTAAATAATCAGTAATGCCACTATATGATATTAAAGCAGCAAAACCACCTAATAACGCATAGCTTAGTGCTACTTCTGCGCCATCTACTATATTTTTACCAAATACCGTGATAACATCTGTTACGCTCATTCCAGCGATTATGCCGCCTACTAATGCACTTACGAATAAACTGATAACTACATTTAATCGACATAAACACAAAATGATCATAAGTAAAACCGCTATTACAACTGCATTTATCACATCAAAAACTCCTTTATTACATTATCGAACTAAAGCGTTACGAGATTCATAATAGCAATCCCTAGCAATATTGTCAATCACTTTTTGCATTATAACTTATCAGATATGATATAGGGAGTGGGACAGAAATCTGATTTTGAAAAAATAATTTCGTCGTCCCACCACGGCAAGTATGACTAGCGTTGAAAAAAGCTTGGTTTAAAGCGCATTTTCAATGCAGTCAGCTACTGCCCATATGAAAAAGAGGCTGGGACGAATCAATATTGTCCCAACCTCTTGCATGCTAATTTATTGTTGTCGCAACCATTCAACGATTGTCGGTATCATGTAACCTGTTGGGCCTTTAGGTCCTAAATAAGAAGCCTTTGTCGTTGTAGCTGGACCTGCTATATCGAAATGCAAATGTGGTGTGTCGCCAGCAAAATGACTAATAAACGTAGCTGCAAATAACGCTTTACCATGACCATTTGTATGATTAACTAAATCAGCTACATCAGTTTGACGAATGAGTTGTTGTTCAGTACTAGTTATTGGTAATTCGAAGACAAATTCATCCATTTTACGTGCTGTAGTTAAAATTTCATTTATTGGTGCGTTAGTATTATTTTTAAAGACAGCTGCTTTATCTTCCCCTAATGCTGCTACTGCGGCTCCTGTTAGCGTAGCAAAATCTAAGATGACACTAGGTTGGAATTGGTTAGCATAAAATACTGCATCGCCTAATACTAATCGTCCTTCAGCATCAGTATTAAGTACTTCTACTGATTCTCCACTTAATGCTGTAAAAATATCATCGGGCTTCATTGCTGCTTCGTTGACCATATTTTCTGCTGCCGCAATGACACCAACAATATTTACTGGCAATTGCAATCTAGCAGCTGCTTCAATCATGCCAATAACATTTGCGGAGCCACACATATCAAACTTCATAGTCTGCATTCCGACTTTTGGTTTAATTGAATAGCCTCCAGAATCATACGTAATACCTTTGCCTACTAAAGCGATTGGTGCTACGTTTTGTGGCCCACCGTTATACGTTATTGTAATTACTCGTGGTGAGTGTGCTGAACCTTTACCTACTGCGTGAATGAGTCCAAATCCTTCATCTTGTAACTGCTCACCATCTTTTATATCAACTTCAACCTGACTATCTTTAAAATGATCATCAATCAATTCCGCATAATAACCCGGAGTCAATATATTTGGTGGCATATTACTATATGTACGTGCTGTATTAATCGATTCACCTAATACTTTACCTTGTGTAATAGCATCTGCAATATTTTCTGCGTCACTATGTACAAAGATAGTAGGTGAATAAAGTGCACTTTTATTTGATTTATAGTTATCAAATTGATAAATTGCACGAACACTTTGTTGACCAAGTACTTCAGCAACATCTTTTCTACTTACTTTTTTAGATATAAAACTTTCAAATAACAATGATGCAGACAAAATATGCTCACTTTTTAGAAATTGAAAGAGTTTGCCAAAGACTTGTAATAACTGCGTATAGTCTAATTGTTTTAAATTGCCTAACCCGACTGATATTAATCGATAGTGTTCATCTTGTAATTGAAAATGAGTTTGGTATACCTTACCTAAACTGCTACCTATGAGATGATTCTGTTTCAAGAATCCGATATTTTCTCTAATATCGACGCCATTGACACTGAGTGTTTCAAATTGATTCAAATGTTCCGGCACTCCAACTATTAAAGTCTGCTGAACAGATTGATTTG
The DNA here is from genome assembly GCF_016890655.1 of Staphylococcus sp. GDY8P72P. Taxonomy (NCBI): domain Bacteria; kingdom Bacillati; phylum Bacillota; class Bacilli; order Caryophanales; family Staphylococcaceae; genus Staphylococcus; species Staphylococcus sp. GDY8P72P. The sequence goes on from NZ_JAFEQJ010000020.1 coordinate 99,030, forward strand.
TTGAATTTACACTAATATTCATATTATCACCTTTTTCTTATAAAAAAGACCCATCTTATATTAAGACAGGTCTTGGATTAATGCAGTGTTACATAATATTATGTAGCTGCGTGTTACACGAATTTATTAAAATTTACCTTTTTTGAATGCTAAGCCAATTCCGCCTAATTTAAATACAGCACGTGTATCAATAACTTTCTTCATGAAAGCAGCTTTTTTGCCTTGGATGTCTTTACCGTATACAACACCAACACCATCGTTAGCACCTAATGAACAAACAGTACCTCTATCTACATATTCAAATTCAGAAGTTGGTTGACCTTCTAAAATATTTTGGATACTTTTAGCTGTATGTTCACCTTGTTGCATAGCGATTTGAGCAGTTGTTGGTAATGGACGTTCTTCACCAGCAGGAATGAACGCAGAACAGTCACCAATGACAAAAATATTGTCATAACCAGAAATAGTTAAATCTTGATTAGTAACAATACGGCCACGTTTAACGCCTTCAAATGATTCTTCCATTAATTTGCTACCACGTACACCAGCAGCCCATACAGAAGTGTTTGCTTCTAATTGTTGCTCTTCATCGTTAACTTTAACTACGAAGCCTTTTTCATTTGCTGCAACGATTGGCGTACCAATTTTAAATTCTACACCTTTAGCTTCTAAATAGCTTACAGCGTGGTTTACTAATTCATCTGAGAACATAGGTAACATTTTTGGAGCAGCTTCAACACAAGTTAATTTAACTTTGCTTTGATCTACACCATATTTGTTACATAATTCTGGAATACGGTCAGCTAATTCACCTAAGAATTCTACACCAGTGAAACCAGCGCCACCAACTAAAATAGCTAAATCTTTATCATCTTTTTGTTTAGATGCTGCATAATTAGCAAATTTATCTTCAATATGACGAGATAATTTACGTGCAGTTAATACATTTTCGATTTGGAACGCATAGTCTTTCATACCTTCGATACCAAATGTTTCACTTTCGAAACCTAGTGCAACAACTAACACATCAAAGTCAAAAATTCCTGCATCAGTTTCTACTTTTCTAGCATTACGATCGATTTTAGTAACTTCAGCTTTTACGAAGTTTACTTTATCTTGATTAACTACACTTTCAACAGGATATAATAAATCTTCATAGCTGATTGTACCTGCAGATGCTTCATGTAACCATGTCGCTTCATAGTGATAGTCATTTTTGTTAATTAAAGTGATTTCAGCTTGATCTGCCGAAATTTGTTTTTGCAATTTCGTAATAGTTTGTAAACCAGCATAGCCAGCACCTAAAACTAATACCTTTTTACGATCTTGTGCCATTTTATTCACCTAAGCTTTCATAATAATTTTATTGCATACGTCTTTCTTAATACCCTGGAAGAGTTACGAAAATTCATAAAAAAGACATTTTTCATCCAATGATAATTTTATAGTTTTTAAGTTATATTTTCAAGCACTTACCAATATATTGTTTATTATTTCACATTAAATATAACAAATTGGCATTTAGCACTACTAAACACCAATTTATTCATGTATTAATTTAGCAATTTTCTGGTGAGCCAGCTACTTTAGCTGTTCTAAATGAGCTACCACAACCACATGATGCAATCGCATTTGGATTGTCAATTTGGAAGCCACCACCCATTAGTGACTGTTTAAAATCAACAGTTGTACCATCTAATAATGGTAAATCATCTTTGTCTACAAGTACTTTCAAGCCATAAAACTCGAATGTTTGATCATTGTCAGCTGGTTGTGATTCCGCAGACATACCATAAGTTAAACCTGTGCACCCGCCACCATTAACTTTTAATTTTAAATAGCCATCTGACATGTCATTTTGGTTCAACATGTCTTTAACTTCATATGCCGCTGCTTCAGTTACATTAATTGTTGTCATACTAATTACCTCCTAAAAAATCCATGTTTCTTCTATATGTGCATAAATATTTTGTAATAAATCGTCAGGTGACTCACCTTCCACGATATCACCATTCACAAGTGCATACAAGCCACTAGAACACAGCCCACAATTTTGCAAGCAACCATATTCGAGCACGTCAACTTCTGGATCATTTTCTAGTTGATTATATACATAGTCTCCACCTTTCGCCATGTTTGAAATGCAGAACTCTACTATTGGATTCATAATACACCCTCTTCAAATTTATCGATTATGATATTATAACAACTTTTAAAAATAATGACTAACTACGTGCTTCATTGCTGAACTCGTATATGCTATTCGTATAGTTAATTATAACTTATTTTAGAACTATTATACATCATCCAAACTGACTAATTTATTTAGCCTTACATTTACATAATATTTATAGCATAAATTAAAGTAACCGCCACAATGAAATTCACATAACCATCACAGTTATTTGTAGAAAAAACTAAAAAAGCATATAATGGGTATAAGAAAGCTAATTTTTAGGAAATTGATATGTCACTGTTAGTTGTATTACTTTCAATGTTTATTTTCCTTATTTTATTCAGATTAGAAAAGCCTATGTTTTACGGGAACACGTGCTTTAATTTAATCTAAAAATATAATTATTACTAGAGGGGTATCAAAATGAAGAATTTAGTCCTATTAGGTGGCGGCTATGGTAATATGCGTATCATGTCGCATATTTTACCAAGTGCTTTACCTGAAAATTATTCACTGACACTTGTAGATAGAATGCCATATCACAGTTTAAAACCAGAATTTTATGAGTTGGCAGCTGGAACTAAATCAGACAAAGACGTTCGTATGAATTTTCCAGACTCTGAACGCATTAACGTGGTATATGGAGAAATTAATGATATTAATTTAGATGATCAAATTGTATCTGTGGGCAATACTAAAGTTGATTATGATGAATTAGTTATTGGTTTAGGTTGTGAAGATAAATATCACAATGTTCCAGGTGCTGAAGAATACACGCACAGTATACAAACACTTTCAAAATCACGCGAAACGTTCCATCATATAAGTGAATTACCCAATGGTGCTAGAGTTGGAATTGTCGGCGCTGGATTAAGCGGTATCGAATTAGCAAGTGAATTACGTGAAAGCCGAGAAGATTTAGATATTTACCTTTATGATCGTGGTGAACGTATTTTAAGTCGTTTCCCTGAAAAATTAAGTAATTATATCGAAAATTGGTTTGAAAAGAACTCAGTTCATGTTATTCCTAACTCAGACATTAATCGTGTAGAACCTGGTCGTATATACAACAATGATGTTCCAGAAGATTTAGATTTAATTGTATGGACAGCTGGTATCCAACCAGTGGAAATAGTACGTAACTTACCTATCGATATTAGTAAAAGTGGACGTGTTATTTTAAACCAGTATCACCAAGTACCTACATATAAAAATGTATATGTAGTTGGAGATTGTGCTGACTTACCATTTGCACCAAGTGCACAATTAGCAGAATATCAAGGTGACCAAATAGCTGATGTCATGAAATTAATTTGGCAAAATAAAGCATTACCTGAAAAAATGCCTGAAATAAAAATCCAAGGTTTCTTAGGTTCATTAGGAGACAAAAAAGGATTTGCTTACATTATGGATAGAACGGTTACAGGTCGTCTTGCTTCTATTCTTAAATCAGGTGTACTTTGGATGTACAAATATCATAACGGATAAAAATATATTAGCATTACAATACACAGTTAATGAGCCTAGAATATAAATATTCTAGGCTCATTTTTATATAACATGTTATTGTAATTGTCTGTCCATAAAACGTGTTATATCTTTTAGTTGAATGTAACCATCTGCCACATATTCGTCATTCATAGTAATTAAAGGATAAAATAATTCATCTTCTTGTATTTGCTCAATAAAATGTTGGTCATGATCCGATAGATTTTCAGTATCTTTTTGAAAATCTATATAGGTAAATTCAAATTTTACATCTGGATATTTTCTTTGTAATAATGGTTTTAGCCATTCAAATGTATTTTGTGACGTCGGTGCATTTACACAGCTTGCACATATTACGTCTGCACCATATACTACAACACTTATTTTTGTCATAAATCAAGTCCCCCTTGTTTCGAATCATAGATTTTTCTCTACATATCTATTATAATAAATAAATACGGATATGTAGAATTTATTTACTTGAAAGGAGGCATATTTATGCCAACTGAAAACGCAACGATGTTTGATCAAGTAGCTGAAGTTATCGAGCGACTACGCCCGTTCTTACTACGTGATGGTGGTGATTGTTCACTAATCGATGTAGAAGATGGAATAGTTAAATTGCAATTACACGGTGCTTGCGGAACATGCCCAAGTTCTACTATTACATTAAAAGCAGGTATTGAACGTGCATTGCATGAAGAAGTGCCAGGTGTTATCGAAGTAGAACAAGTATTCTAACGAATTACTTCAAATAAAATTTTAGAGACCTTCTATGTAAGAAAGTCTCAGACTGTCGACAAAGTTCTCCGACTTTGTTGGCAGTTTTTTTTGTGCACGCTTTCCGCGGGCACTGCCTCAGCCTGTAGTCTTCGGCTAGTGCTTTTCCCGCAGGAGTCAGCCCAAATCACTGCCAATATTATTTATTCAAAGCCTATTTGCTATCACAGAAATAGAAGTTAATGTGGGTTACCGTGTAGACATGAGTTATATTTTTTAGAAAAAGCACCTCATTTTGGAACTTTTCAGTTACAAAAGATACACGTTGTGGTCACAGTACAGATTTCTGTCACACTCCGTAGTCTGTCGACGAAGTCCCCGATTTTGTTGGCAGTTTTTTTGTGCACGCTTTCCTCGAGCACTGCCTAAGCATATAGTCTTCGTCTAGTACACTTCTCGCAGGAACCTCTTTTATTGATTCTGATGCAACACAATTTGTTCGTTTACGTAAACCCAGCCCTTCCATCCAATATGTACAGCATCACTAATAACGTATGGTTCATAGTCTTTAGATGTCATATCATAAAGCTTACCATCTTTAGCAGTAATGGTATCTTTAATTTTTTGATAAATCATTTGACGTTGCTTAGATTTTATTCCAATATGATCATACCATTTGCCATTTGTCGGTATTACTATATATTGAACATCTGCTCCTGCAGCTTTCAACGTATCAACGAGTAATGCTAAATCTTCAAATTCCGGTGAATGTACTTTAAATTCATGATTGCGTTTAAATTTACGTTGTTTCGCTTGAATTAACTGCCAATATTTATCCTGTATATTATATTGATTCGACATACTATGTTGTTGTCCGTAAAGTTCGGCTTCTGCTTTTAAAGATGTCCACGATCGATGTGACGTGTCCTCTCCAACATGCTTAAACGCTTGCTTATTAAGTGGAAATGCAGCTTTAATTGCTTCAATTTTTAATAATTGATTTTCTTTGAACGATGAGACATAAGCATGTGAAGACTGTTGTTTATTTCGACTCATATCATGTAAGAAAGGCTTGTTTTTAACGTCTTTAAATTGTAATAAGCGCTGAGCATAACGTTCTTTTAAGTGCTTGCTCATTTGCTGTTGTTTAAATAACTGAGCAATTTGAGTTTCTGATATACGTGCATTAAAATTTTCTCGTGTTAAACCGCGTTGCGTGAACCATTGCGGTGAGATGATAAATGTTAATTTTTTGCCGTTAAGTTGATCAAAGTTTGCTGCAAGTGTCACAGCATTAATCAAGTCGGTAGAACCTCCTGTTCCTACTAAAAAAGGTGGTTTCTTAACTCTATGTGTTAACATAACAGCTGGGTGAAAAGGATCTTGTTTGTCTAATTCACTAGAACCATAAATAGGATAGTAGTTATTAGTTTCATATAATTTATTTTGTAGTAAAGTACCTTTTAACACTTGTTCGCTAAGCAAGTTGCGTTGTTCAGATAATGTTTGATTAGAAATTAATCCTTTAAACCAATTTGCGGGCAAAGCTACAAAAATTCCAAATAAAACTAAACTAATGATAAATGGATAGAATTGTTTCATTTTATTGTTTCGCAGATAATAACGCAATAATTTTATTTGGAGTCGCCCACGCTTCACGATCAAAATCTGTTATCGATACGTCGATACCTAACTGATTTTCAATGGCTAATAATAATTCTATCGTTTTAAAAGAATCGATAATACCTTCCTCAAATATTGCGATGTCTAAATTATCTTTTACAATAGAATCACCTGCAATGTCTGCTAAAATATTTAAAATTTGGTTTTTAATGTCCATACTAATTTCCTCCTAAATTAACTGTCCTGAAAATATGAGAAAGCCAAAAGTCACACAATGAAAAGTAATAACTGTACTAATACAAGCAGTAAATTTATTTTGCCACTGCCAGCCGAAGTATTTACTTAAGCGTTCAACATAACTAAAGCCAATAAACAAAGCTGCGTGATACAAACCGTATACTATGTAATGTAGCTCTAAACCATGCCATAAACCCATTAAGAAGAAATTAATTATAAATGCAATGTTCGACATAGCAAATTGACTTTTTAATAATTTTTTCTTCGACATAAAAAATAAACATCTCATATATATACAGTCTCTGAACCAAAAAGATAAAGTCATATGCCAACGTTGCCAAAACGCTTTAATATTTTGCGCTTTGAATGGTTGGTTAAAATTCGGTGGCGTTTGGATGCCATATAAATAACTAAAAGCTAAAGCAAATAAACTATATCCTGCAAAATCAAAAAACAAATAAAAGCTATAAGCATACATATATAACCACGTATCGACAACATTATGTGGTGTTTCAAGCAATGGTTGTATGACATAATTTTGAATCAAATAAGCAATAATGTATTTATATAAAAATCCAAGCATCACAAAATGGAGCGCTTTCGCAAATAATGTACTGTATACAGTACCGTCGGGCACTACTTTGTCATCTTTGATAAAACGCTTATAGCGATCTATTGGACCTGATGAAATAGTTGGAAAAAATGAAATGAATTGAATTACTTTCCAAACATCAACTTCTTTAATTGAACCATCTCTAATTTCCATTAGTAATTGCACACTTTTAAAGGTCACATAGGAAATACCTAAAAATGCAATTAAGTTCACCACTTTGTATTCATGGAAGACAATTTGATAGTCACCTAACCATGAGCTTTGTAATAATTTCACACATAGCAAGGGCAAGATTGCTAAAAATATTACACTGCTAAATAAACTCGTATAATTATGTCGACGTCTAATATTGAGATAAAACATAATGATACTCACTTGCCAAACAATATAACCGAAAAAGCTAAATAGTTGAAAACTCAAATACGGATTGTTGTAAATATTATATTTTTGCGATGCAAAAATAAGTACTACCATTAGTAAGCTACTTAAAAAATTATATGTATAACTACGCTTACCCATAAAACCTAAACAAACAACTGGTAGCAATACGACTATCGCTATCGCAAAAAAAGTGAACGTTCCATAAGGTATCATCGTAATATAACCTCATTTATAGCTTTTCTATCTACTTTGCCATTGCCATTTATCGGTAACTTTTCTAATATTTCATATTTAGTGGGTAGCATATAAGTAGGTAAATTTTCAGCTAATAGTGGTGTAATTTCGCTTTTCAATACTTTTACTTCTTCTGGGGATACTGCTTTAGTCAATGTGATTGCAGCGATAAGTTGAACTACCTTTCCTTGTTTAACTTTAGGTACTACTATCGCTTCTTGAATAAAGTGAATTTGTCGTAACCGAAACTCTATATCTTCTAGTTCTATACGATAGCCATTGTATTTGATTTGATTATCCATACGCCCTTTTATAAACCACATATCATCTAAATAGTACGCTGAGTCTCCCGTATAATATGCTTGTTTACCTTGATACTCTTTAAATACTTGTGCTGTCTTAATAGCATCATTTAAATATCCTTGACTCAAACATCTCCCCATAATAATTAATTCTGCATGGTCATTAACAGCTAACGTTACACCTGCTCTAGGTTTGCCTACTGGAAGCGGATTGTAGTGTTGTATAATGGACTGAGTTATTTGTATTCCAGTAACTGCAACCGTTGCTTCTGTCGGGCCATATGTGTTATAAACCACTGCTTTATTGAAGTGATGTAACAATTTTTCAGCAAGTTTATGGGATAGTACTTCCCCACAAAAAATAAATTGCCCTAAACTTTCATATTTTTCTTGAGTAAATACAGGTAATAATAAAGCTAACTCCATAAATGATGGTGTAGAAACCCAAATATTAATGTTATTGCTTCTTAATAAATCATCGAGCAACTGAGGCTTAGCCACCATATGTTTATCAACTAGATGTAGCGTACCAGCAGTTGTTAAACAAGGATAAATAGCCATTACAGATAAATCGAATGAGAACGGCGCTTGGTTTAACCAATGCTGATATAATCCCAATTGATTAATATCACTTATCCATTTAACAAATTCATTCAAGCTGCCATATGAAATTTGAACACCCTTAGGTTCTCCGGTAGTACCCGAAGTAAAAATAGTATAAGCTATATCAACTTCTTGTATATTATTAAATTCCCTTGTCGTTACTGACATCTGCTGTAAATCATCAATCGTTATTATTTCTCCATTAGTCAACTCTATTTCATCACTCGTTGTATTTAGTACAAAATTAGGTTCCACCTTATTGATTATGTGTTGCAAACGTGCAGTTGGCATAGAAATATCTAATGGTATATAACCACAACCTGCTTTTAAGCTGGCTAACATCCCTACAATCATGTAGGGAGACATATGACCATATAGTATTAACGGAGTACGCGATGACATTATATAACAGGCTAATGCATTAGCGTATGTATCCAATTGTTTATAAGTTAATGAATGATCGTTGTAACGAATAGCAATCTTATTAGGGTAAATGACGCTATACCGGTTTATTGTCTGTAAAATATCTTTCATGATGTTCTCCTCATTAAAATTCATTATAAATAAAATCGTTATGTGTATCTCCAGCACCATATAGTAAATACAAAGCAATGAAAATAATTAAATACAACAATACCAATCCAATACTTTTAACCACTATAAATCTATGATTATTCTTATTCATTATTCACCTCTTGAAAATACAACGATTCAGATTTTTTGTATTTATACACTTTTAAATTTACTACAATTTATTATACATAACATCAAACAACTTTACAATATATTAACATTTTTATGTATGAACTACATTTTACTATAACTATTTTCTTATATGTTTTTTCATTATGATTTTGATAGCAATCAATTCAATAAAAAAAAGTAGTAACTGACGGTGGTTGTCAGTTACTACTTTTTTATTATTTGCGTGATACTCAATCACGATTACTGTGTAAATTACCCAAGTTAATTATTACTCATAAGTTTGATGCACTAATGCTAAGCTTTAACAGCTGTTTTTGCAGTATTACCATTTAGTACTAATTTAATATTATCTACACATAATTGAATCATTTTGTTACGAGTGACTACCGACGCACTACCGATATGTGGTACAACAACAGCATTTTTCATTCCTAATAAAGGATGATCCATTTGTATTGGTTCTTCTCTTAATACATCTAAGCCACATGCTAAAATTTGATTGTTTTCCAGAGCTGAAACAAGTGCAGACTCATCTACTACAGCACCTCTACCGATATTAATGAAAATGGCATCATTTTTCATTTTGGCAAAAGCTTCACTGTCAAATTTGTTTTCTGTTTCGTCAGTTAATGGAGCAGTACAAATTATAAAATCACTATGTTTTAGCAATGTGTCAAAGGAAACGTACAATGCTCCTAGTGCTTCTTCTGCCTCTTCGTTACGACTTCTATTATGATACATAATGTTCGCTTCAAAACCTTTTAAACGTTTAGCAAATGCTTTACCAATATCACCCATACCAAAAATACCTACTTTAGAACGGTATAAATCTTTGCCTGCCAACAAATAAGGACTCCAACTTTGCCATTGACCATCTTGTACATAACGTTCTGCTTCGACTATACGACGCGCGACACTCAACATCAATGATAAGCCTAATTCTGCAGTCGTTTCTGTTAATACATCTGGCGTATTTGTTACGACAATTTTATGATCATTTGCAAGTTGTACATCGATGTTATCATAGCCAACTGCCATATTAGCAATTACTTTTAAGTGTGGTGCTGCATTAATGGCTTCTTCATCAATCGTTTCCGTTAGTGTGATAAAACATGCAGTCGCATCTTTAATAGCGTTCAAAAATTGTTCTCGTGGCATTGGGGTAAAAGCTTCATTCCACACTTCTACTTGAGCTATTGTTTCTAATTGTTTAATGAATTCATCAGGTACTTGTCTAGTCACTACTACTTTATCCATTTAATCAACCTCACCTTTTAATGATTTAATTACAGCGTTTAAATCTTCGTAAGAGTATGTTGGTGGAATGTCTTTAGCTTCGACATCTGCAAGTGTTGACACCCCAGTTTGCACATGAATTGTATCAATGGAAACATTAATTCCTGAAAGTATGTCAGTATCATACAAATCGCCTATCATCGCTACTTCAGATTTAGGTAAGTTAAGAATATCTAATGCTTTATTCATAATTACTGGTTCTGGCTTTCCAATAAAAGTAGGCTGTACGCCTGTTGATACACTAACTACACTTGTAATAGCCCCATTCCCAGGCATAAATCCTCGTTCTTTAGGTATCGAAACATCTTTATTTGTAGAAATAAACTTCGCTCCATTTCGTACGCCTAACGTAGCGACCGCAAGCTTTTCATATGTAACCGCTTCGTCTAAACCTACAACAACATAATCAACGAATTCATCATTTTTTATTGTTAGGCCTTTATCTACGAGCGCTGTTTGTAACCCTGTACCTCCAAGCATGTACACAGATGCACCTGGATGTTCTTCTGCAATATAATCTGCTGTAGCTAAAGCAGATGTTACGACTTCATTGCCTGTTGCTGATATGCCCATAGTTTGTAATTTTTCAGCTACTGTTTCTGGTTGCTTTGAAGAATTATTTGTTACAAATAAATAAGGGATATCTTGTGCTTTTAAATATTCAATAAATTGAGATGCCCCATCAATAGGTTCGTCACCCTTATACATTGTTCCATCCAAATCGAGTAAGTACGCTTTATATTGCTTCATTTTATGTTAGTCTCCTTTTTTACCAAACGCAGTAATCGGTACATTTTCACTTTCTACAAATTGTATTACCTCTTGAATAAACTGGCGATAAAAAGGTAGCGCGTTATCAAACAAGGTCATCAAATTTGCTGTGTCTAATTCGTCATAATAATGTACAAATTGCTTTCTAACATCTACCGTTTGGTTAATATTTTGTTGTGTTTCCTTTGAGATAACTTGCTCTAATGCTAAAATATCTATTACGTCTTTATAATTTCCCGGATCTCGTAATATAAATCCGTCAATAATCATATTTCCAATATCAACCGATGATTCAATAAGCATCTGTGCTATACGTTCAAAGGCAAAATGGTTATGTTTGTTTTCTTCATATTGTTCTGTTAATTGTTGAATATATTTTAATTTGGCATTTAATTGGTCTTTGTTTACAAAGTACATTTCCGTCACCCCTTAATATATTCATCATATCACAATTTTGCAGTTAAATTCATTTGTAGTTATACTGAAAACTAAGGATTTTTAACAAAATAGTTCTAACAACATTAGTATTAAAATAAATTGCTATTCTAACTATCAAAAGAAAGAAGGTTACATAATGATAGACATGTTTTTATACGACGATGATGAAGCTGCTCAAGTACAATTCGTTGGTTTTGTCGGCGAAGAGAGCCGCTATGATTTGATGCTAGTTCAAACGAATCGTCATTTCGGTAAAACGATTGTGCTTAACATGCAGACAAATAAGTTCGGTATTATCGGTACAGATGATTTAGCTGAAGAAGGTTATACCGCTTATATTTTAGGTGTCAATGAAGCAGAAGGTGAAGAACTTAATGCGTTTTTAGCTGAAAAAATCCAATAAAAATATAGGGGTGGAAGGAATTTCAAATTAGTAACATTCGAATTCCAAATCCACCCCTATATAGTTGCTTCATTTATGAAGTTTATTGTACACATAGAAATCTATTCAATTTGTTGGAACTAATAGTATCACAATGCATATAATGAGTTGTAAGCTAGCTTAGCTTTCACTATGTTGAATCGATGGTTGAATTTTAACATCTTTCAATTTATCTTCTTCTAAGACGACCTGTTTTTCTTGCTTCAATTTGTTTTGATTTTCAGTAGTAACATTTTTCAAAATGAAGTAAGGACAGCCAAAGTTACAGTATTCTAATAAATAATCTTGAATTGTTGAAAATCGTTTACTCAATTCTGCTTTTTTATTTGAATCGCTATAAAAACCTTTTAAGCGTAATTGTTCGTATCCTATATCACCAACAATGTAATCATACTTATCTAAAATATCTGAATAACGATTAGCAAATACTTCCTCATCGAAATGTTCCCTGTAATCTTCTATTATTTCAAAAAACTGCCCATTCACTTTTATCATGTCATTCACCCGAACTATTACTATATTTATAAAGCTATCTTGTTGGCTAATATAACGTGAATAAAGACTTAGCCCTCATACAACTCATTTGAAAACGTCTGCATTGGAGAACTAAGTCTATAAAGTTACTACATTATATTATTATTGTTCTGCTTTTAATTGCTCTTCACCAAGACGATGTTTTTCTTTAGCTGCTTCGTTAACTTGTTCATCTGCATGATATGAACTACGCACAAGTGGTCCTGCTTGGCAATGTTTAAATCCTTTGTCCATAGCAACTTTTCTTAATTTACCAAACTCTAATGGAGTATAGTATTTTTCAACTTTTAAATGCTTACGTGAAGGTTGTAAATATTGTCCAATTGTTAAGATATCAACATCATTGGCACGTAAATCATCCATAGTTTCGTAAATTTCGTCATATGTTTCGCCTAAACCAACCATAAAGCTTGATTTAGTTGGAATTTCCGGCTGCAATTCTTTAGATCGACGTAAAAATTCTAATGTACGATCATAAGTAGCACGCGCTCTTACTCTTGGTGTTAAACGGCGTACTGTTTCAATATTGTGGTTTAAAATATCCGGTTTTGATGCCATTAAAGTTTCTAATGCTTCAAAATCTCCGCCCATATCTGAAGGTAAGATTTCAATTGTTGTAAATGGGTTACGTTCACGTACTTTACGTACTGTTTCTGCATAAACATTTGAACCAGCATCTCTTAAGTCATCTCTAGCTACTGCTGTAATTACTACATGTTTTAAGTTCATTAATTCTACAGATTCTGCTACACGTTCTGGTTCATCTAAGTCTAACTCGTTAGGCAATCCAGTTTTAACAGCACAGAATCTACAAGCACGTGTACATACAGCACCTAGTATCATAAATGTAGCAGTACGACGTTCACCCCAACATTCATGAATATTCGGACATTTTGCCTCTTCACAGACCGTATGTAAATTCTTCTCACGCATCATCTTCTTGAGCCCTGTGTAATTTTCATTAGTATTAAGCTTTATTTTCAACCAATCTGGTTTTCGTAGTATTTCTTCATTTTTAGTAGCCATAACCACGCACGACCTCCTATATTAATATCTTCCATCATTATAACTAACTTCACACTAAATTAAAACGTAATTGGGTTAGAAATTAATATTCTAACAATTTTTCTTTAAAAATATCTCTTAAAAATTCAGGCAATAAGTACTCAGTTGCTTGGTCTTTCAGTGTTGGAAAATACCGGCCAAATGTGTACATATCCACTGTACCTAATGTATAAATTTTGTCATCATCTATTTCTTCACCATTGATAAAATAACGAGATTCAGATTCTATAAATCCAAGGTTATATAATATATATCCCCCAAATATATCCCCCCTAAAGCCTAAACCTTGTGCATATTCATTAATATATTCTTGCTTTTGACTTTTTATTATAACATATTTTAGTTCTTGTCCTGTGATTTTGATTCTAACCGTATTTATAGGATGGGGTAACATTTGATGCACATCGTATTCTGTGACTTCTTTACCTTCTATCGCACGTACTATTAGACCTGCATTAATAATAGTGCAATCTGCATGTGTAAATTCATATATACTTTCAGCTAATAAATAAGATGTTTTTGAAATCACATTTGTTTTCCTTGGTAAGTTCATTTCATGATTAATAACCGGTGTACTTAATAATCGCTTACCTTCAAGTTCAAAGTCTGTTGCAACTTGGGGTAAGTCAGCATTAGCATAAAGCTCAGCCTTTTTAGATACTACACTATGATTTTGAATTTCCATCGTTACTTCACCTAAGTAGTAACCATATTTACCAGCCGCCGCCATTAATACGCCATTGTTCACTTCACCATGTTTGAAAAAATGATGTGTATGACTACCTAAAATAATATCAATTTCAGGTAATTCTTGGCACAATTTCTCATCAAAAAATACACCAACATGACTCATTATAATTAAGACATCATATTGACCTTCATGTGCTTTGACTTCATCTTTAATTGCTTCAAGCGGATCAGTAACACCCCAATCTAATGCACGATAAAAAGGTGTAAATGGTGCTGTTGCTGCTACAAATAATATTCTAGTACCTTCGATAACTTTAATAACTGAAGATGTTAGATGGTTAGGCAAATTACCAGCTTCATCAAATACATTGGCACACGTAATATCAAAATGTGCTTTATCATATAGTTGGTTTAATGCTGCATGTGAAATAGTCATACCTTCATTATTACCAATCGTTGCTATATCACAATGTGCACTGTTTAGTAGCTCTACATTATGTTTTCCCATTGTGGCTTGTGTAATTGGTGTTGATAAATCTACATGATCACCAATATCAAGATAAAGAGAGGGATGATTTAATTTGGGTCTTTCCTCTGCTAAATATGCTGAAATATTTGCATATTCTTGCAGATGACTATGTATATCATTAGTATGATAAATGGTTAGTTTCATCACAATCTCTCCTCTAAAATTAATGAATTGACGCTTATAACTTTAAAATAACTTCAATTGTTGTGGCGCTAAGCCATCATAATCAATTCCAAGTAGACGTTGGTACATTTTCGCATTTGCTGCTGCGTGACCGCCTGAATTATTATTAAACACAACATAAATCGTTTTGGCTTTATGTTCCAACACTTTAACTTTGTTAACTAAGTCCATCAATTCTTCTTCTGTATAATCATATAAATAGCGTACTTCTCTCCATTTGTCATCGGTCATATCTTTTTTAGTCCAACCATGCACATTACGCCCGTGGTACCTTACAAAAGCAACGTCATGCGTGATTCGATTTACTAATGGAATGGAACCTTGACCAGCTTGAGGTTCATCACACACAGCATGAATGATTTGCTGGGCTGTCAAAAACTCTAGTGTCTGTTCTTTATAAGTGCTGTTAAACCAAGATTGATGTCTAAACTCAACACATATAGGTACATCAGATAACTTCGTTTTTAAGTAACGAATATATGTAATATGTTGTGTAGTACAATCAAACCAAGGTGGAAATTGAATTAATACCATCGCTAATTTATCAGCCGCTATTAATGGTTCTAACATCTTATTAAATTCATCGATTAACGCTTGTCTTGATGATGCAAAATCTAATACGTCTGCGTGTAACGTTAGCGCTTGATGGATTTTAACAATGAATTTAAAGCGTTTAGGTGTTTCTTTAATCCATTTTAGTATATTTCTTTCAGGTTGAATGGCATAGTAAGATGCATCAAGTTCAACAATTGGAAAATGACTAGCATAGACTTGTAATTTGTCAGTTTTCCTCTGTAAATCTTCGTACAATGAATCATGATCGCCCCAACCCGTTAGCCCTATATTTATCATTATTATCACCGACTTCATAATACCATATATTATTTAAGGGATTCACATGTTTAGATTATAATAGTATGTTTGAATTTTCATAGATAAAGTGAAAGCACTAGTTAAGTGCAACACGCTCATTACTATTTACTATATTTAGAGGTGAGTTAACTAGTGCTAATATATAATTTATTCATTTTGTAATATATTTTGTGTATCAGTAATAATTTGCGACATCAGTTGTGAAGCTGCAATAGATTGTGCTAACCGTGGAGTTTGTCCACTCCATAGATGTGTCATTTCTGCATCACCTAATTGAGCCGCCTTTTTTCGTATAGCATTGGTTAATTCATTTTGAATTGGATATGCTGGTATTTCATCATCATAACGTTGCATATTATGAATAAATTCATTATCAATACCTCGTGCCGGTTTTCCACTAAATGCTTTAGTAATGACAGTGTCAGTTTCAGCACTGTTAAATATAGCATTTTTCAACAAATCATTGGCATTACTTTCAATACAAGTTAAAAATGCTGTTCCCATCTGTACCGCTTCTGCACCTAATATCAAACTTGCTACAACTCCTCGCGCATCCATGATACCACCTGCAGCGATAACCGGAATAGTCACATTGTCTACAATTTGAGGCACAAGTGACATGGTACCTACTAAAGCACCATATTGGCCAGACGTTTGCAAGAACGAACCTCTATGCCCTCCTGCCTCACTGCCTTGAGCTACTACCATATCAAGACCCGCACGTTCATTTTCGATTGCTTCTTCTACAGACGTCGCAGTACCTACCACAGTTATATTATGACGATGTAGTTTATCGATAAGATCTTTTTCTGGCACGCCAAACGTAAACGTCACAATAGGTACCGATTGCGCAATTACAATTTCGATTGCTGATTCAAATTGTGTTTGTTCTTGAATGTTCAGTACTGGTTCTTCTAAATTAAATGCTCTACGATACGGCTTTAGCCACGCATTCATATGCATAACTTGTTCAGTGACGACTTCTTGATTTCCGGGTACAAAAAGATTTACAGCAAAAGGTCTTGAAGTTAGCATTTTAACTTCTTGGATGTGTTGTTCTAATTGTTCAGCGTTAAAATAACCTGCACCAATGATTCCTAAACCACCTGAGTTACTAACTGCAGCTACAAGCTCAGGTGATGTGCTGCCAGCCATACCTGCTTGGAAAATTGGATATTTTATCTTTAATTGATTCGTTACACTTGAAGTTAAATTCATTTTCAACACCTCTTATGTATTAGAATTATGAGAGGATTGCTTTCTATTTAATGACACCTTTTCCTCTTCTTCTTCATCCATTTCATCTTCAATATCCATTCCTAACATTTCTTCAATTAAATCTTCATGTGAGACGATACCATCAGTCCCACCGTATTCGTCTAAAACAACAGCTAAGTGTTTACGTGTCACTGTCATTTTTCTTAATGCCCATTCTGCTTTGTTATGTTCATTGACAAACAGTGGAACAGAAATATAATCTGTAATTTGTTTCTGTTGTTCTTGGCTCCAAGCTAATAAATATTTTGAATGGAAAATACCTATAATGTTATCAATATCTTCATCATACACCGGATACCGAGTAAATGGATTAGAGATAACTGTTTCGTATGCTTCTTGATATGTAGTTTCTTTAGAAAATGCTGTGACGTTAATACGCGGTGTGGTGTTAACATCATTAATTTTTAATTGTTCAAAATCCATTACGCCTTGCAATCGTTTACTTTCCATTTCGTTAAATGCGCCTTCACTACCTGCAATTGTTACCATTTGTCTAATTTCTTCTTTTGAATAACGTTGAGAACTTTCTTCATTTTTAGTTAATGCATGATGAATACTATCTGTTATCCCGTTTAAAATCATTGTTAATGGTTTAAAAATAAAAATACATATTTGTAATGGTATATAACTTAATTTAGCAATTTGATATGGAATTGACGCTGCAATCGACTTAGGAATAACTTCACCTATAAACAACACGATTACGATAGCAATGATAATTGCCCACACAATATGTATATCGTGCTTTTCTGCATAGATTGTCGCTAATATCGGAATTAATATATTCGCTATAGTATTGCCTATTAAAGTTGTGGTAATAAAATTACTTGGCTTTTGTAGTAAGTCTAATAATTTTTGAGCTTGCTTATCCCCTTGCTTTGCTTCTTCAGTTAATCTAATTCTATTAATTGCGGAGAGCGCTGTTTCACTACTCGAAAAAAAGAAAGATATAATTAATAGAATGGCTATGGTTATTGCTATAATCACACTGCATATCCCCTTATTGTTAATGTCATATTAAAATTAATATTCCCATGTTTATAAAACATGAAACGCAACATAGTTAATAATATATCGTTGTATATTAATTAAAAAAGCACGAGTTCATACACATATTCGATATCATTTAACAGTAAATGGTATCAACATGGTATCACTCGTGCTTGTAGTCAAATCAAAATCATATTGGCATGGTGATAGTTATTATCCGATACTACCTTCCATTTCGAATTTGATTAGACGATTCATTTCTACCGCATATTCCATTGGTAGCTCTTTTGTAAATGGCTCAATGAAGCCCATAACAATCATTTCAGTCGCTTCTTCTTCAGAAATACCACGACTCATTAAGTAGAACAATTGCTCTTCAGAAACTTTTGAAACTTTTGCTTCATGTTCTAATGAAATGTTGTCATTAAATACTTCGTTATATGGAATTGTATCTGATGTTGATTCGTTATCTAAAATTAAAGTGTCACATTCAATGTTTGAACGTGCGCCTTTTGCCTTTCTACCGAAGTGTACAATACCACGGTATACAACTTTACCACCATCTTTTGAAATTGATTTAGATACAATCGTTGATGATGTATTTGGCGCTTTATGAATCATTTTCGCACCAGCATCTTGGACTTGTCCTTTACCTGCGAATGCAATAGATAAAGTACTACCTTTAGCACCTTCACCCATTAAGACACAGTTTGGATATTTCATAGTTAACTTAGATCCTAAGTTACCGTCAACCCATTCCATGTTACCATTTTCGTGCACTAAAGTACGTTTTGTAACTAAGTTATATACGTTATTCGCCCAGTTTTGAATTGTTGTATAACGTACGTGTGCGTCTTTGTGTACAATAATTTCAACTACAGCTGAGTGTAATGAACTTGTTGAGTACACTGGCGCAGTACAACCTTCAACATAGTTTACTGATGCACCTTCATCTGCAATGATCAATGTACGTTCGAATTGTCCCATGTTTTCAGAGTTAATACGGAAATAAGCTTGTAATGGCGTATCTAATTTAATGTTTTTAGGAACATAAATAAATGAGCCACCTGACCATACAGCTGAGTTTAACGCTGCGAACTTATTATCTGCTGCTGGAACTACAGATGCAAAGTACTCTTTAAATAACTCTTCATTTTCTCTTAATGCGCTGTCTGTATCTTTAAAGATAATGCCTTTATCTTCTAATTCTTTTTCCATATTGTGGTATACTACTTCAGATTCATATTGAGCAGAAACACCAGCTAAATATTTTTGTTCTGCTTCTGGGATACCTAGTTTATCAAATGTACGTTTGATTTCTTCAGGTACTTCGTCCCAAGAACGTTCAGTATTTTCTGATGGTTTTACGTAATACGTAATATCATCAAAGTCTAATTCTGATAAATCTCCACCCCATTGTGGCATTGGCATTTTATAGAATAGTTTCAATGCTTTTAATCTGAAATTAAGCATCCATTCTGGTTCTTCTTTCATGTTTGAAATTTCTTTAACAATATTTTCTGTTAAACCACGTTCTGATCTAAAAATGGACACGTCTTCATCATGGAAACCATATTTATAATCTCCTAAATCAGGTGCTTTTTTAGCCATTTCAATCACTCCTTATATATATTTAAAACTGCTATACGCGCAATATTTTATTTTGTATTCCATCGGATGATTGTCTGAGTTGAACTAGCTAAGACTATGATCAACTAATTATAGAAAATAATAATTTCTATATTACAACTGCTGTTAGTTACAGTCTGAATGGAATATTACACTTTGTCAACGCATTAGATTACTTTAATCTTCAGTTTTGCCTTCTTTTTCTACTGTGCCTTTTTCTAACGCTTTCCACGCTAATGTTGCACATTTAATGCGCGCTGGGAATTGCGAAACACCTTGTAACGCTTCAATATCTCCCATATCTTCAGTGATTTTATAATCTTCACCTAACATCATTTTAGTAAATTCTTGGCTCATTTGCATCGCATCTGCTAGCGTATGACCTTTTATAGATTCGGTCATCATAGATGCGCTAGACATAGATATAGAACAGCCTTCTCCATCAAATTTGGCATCTTTTATAACACTATCTTCAATATCAAACGTTAAATGGATACGATCCCCACATGTAGGATTATTCATATCTACAGTCATAGTGCCATTATCTAATTTCCCTTTATTTCTAGGGTTTTTATAATGATCCATAATTACAGAACGATATAATTGATTTAAATTGTTAAAATTCATATGAGAAAAACTCCTTCGTTTGTTTCAACGCGTTAACCAATTGATCTATATCTTCTTTTGTATTATAGATATAAAGACTTGCACGAGCAGTTGATGATTGGTCCACCCATTTCATTAATGGTTGAGCACAATGATGCCCTGCTCTTACCGCAACGCCTTCAGTGTCAACTGCTGTAGCGACATCATGTGGGTGAATGTCCGTTAAATTAAATGTAATAACACCAGCTCTACGTTCTTTTGGAGGGCCAAAAATTTCAAGACCTTCTATATTAGATAATTGATCAAAGGCATACGCTGTTAACTCTTTTTCATAGTTATGAATGGCTTCAAAACCTATATTTTCAAGATATTTAATAGCTTCACCTAAACCGATAGCTTGTGCAATTAGTGGTGTGCCTGCTTCGAATTTTGTTGGTAAGTCAGCCCATGTAGCATCATACTTACTGACAAAATCTATCATATCGCCACCATATTCAATAGGTTCCATATTTTGCAGCAATTCACGTTTACCATATAATACGCCTATACCAGTTGGTCCTAACATCTTATGACCACTAAAACTAAAGAAATCCACGTCTAAATCTTGCATATCTAATGCAAGATGTGGTGCAGATTGTGCACCATCAACGCTAATAATAGCACCGTGTTGATGCGCAACTTCAGCTATAGCTTTAACATCATTGATCGTACCTAAGACGTTAGAAACATGTGCAATTGCTACAATTTTAGTTTTATCATTGATCGTCGCTTTTACATCTTCAATATCTAATTCACCGTCTGGAGTCATCGGGATAAATTTCAATTCTGCTTTAGTTCTTTTCGCCAATTGTTGCCACGGTACGATGTTCGCATGATGTTCCATTTCAGTGACTACTATTTCATCGCCTTCTGTCAGGTTAGCATCTCCATAACTACGTGCCACTAAATTTATAGAAGCAGAAGTACCACGCGTGAAAATAATTTCTTCAAAGTATTGGGCATTGATAAATCTTCGTACTGACTCACGTGCACTTTCATAGGCATCTGTAGCTAAAGAACCTAATGTGTGCACACCTCGGTGAACATTAGAATTATATCTTTTATAATAGTCTTCTAGTACATTGATGACTTGTATTGGTGTCTGACTTGTTGCAGTCGTATCTAAATATGCAAGACGTTTTCCATTAACTTTTTGATTTAAAATAGGAAAGTCTTTAATAATTTCTTGTACATTTAATGATTCGGTCACTTTATTCACAGACCTTTCTTAGTTAAGAATTTCTGATTCGACCTTAGTTGAGTCTTACATAACAATAACTAAATTGAATACTCTATTAAGACGAAACTGCCTCATTGAACTCATGTAAAGAGACAGTTACGTTGATTAGCATCTAAGGTTATTTATTTACTTTAAGTTCAATTACTTCACGTAATTGACGCTTAACATCTTCAATAGGTAATTCTCTTACTACTGGATCAAGGAAGCCATGTATTACTAAACGTTCTGCTTCTGTTTGTGAAATACCACGACTCATTAAGTAATATAGCTGTTCTGGGTCAACTCGACCAACAGATGCAGCGTGTCCAGCTTCTACGTCATCTTCATCAATTAATAAGATTGGGTTGGCATCTCCACGTGCATTTTCAGATAACATTAATACACGAGATTCTTGGTTAGCCATTGATTTCGTACCACCATGTTTAATATAACCAATACCATTAAAGACAGATGAAGCATTTTCACGCATAACGCCGTGTTTTAAAATATAACCATCTGTTTCTTTACCATATTGAACAATTTTTGAAGTTAAATTAATCTTTTGATCGCCAGTACCTACAACTACAGATTTTAAGGCGCTCGTTGAACGATCACCCATTAAGTTTGTAGTATTGTCGATAATTTGACTTCCTTCATTCATTAGACCTAGTGCCCAATTAATTGAAGCATCTGCTTCAGTTGTACCTCTACGGATAATGTGGCCAGTGAAACCTTTATCCATATAATCAACTGAGCCATAAGTAATATTAGCATTTGCGCTTGCGATTACTTCGGAAATAATATTAATTTGATTTCCTTCGCCACTAACACCAGATAGATAGTTTTCTACATATGTTACTTCTGCACTTTGTTCTGCAACAATAATAACATGGTTGTAGAAGCTAGCATTTTCATCATCATGTAGTACTACATATTGAATAGGATGCTCAACAACAACATTTTTTGGTACGTATACAAAGACCCCACCGTTAACTAATGCTGTGTGTAAAGCAGTTAAACGATGTTCGTCTACTGTTACCGCTTCAGTCATAAAGTATTGTTGTACTAATTCCGGATGATTAACTAATGCTTCTGATAAGCCTTCAACAATGACACCGTCATTACTAGCAGAATCCGATACACGTGAAAAAGCAAGTGTATTATTATGTTGGATGATCAAGTTTTCTGATTTTTCAACATCAATAATGTTTTTAACTTCTTCAGGTAATTGATCTAAGCTACTGTAGACTTCTCCTGTTGTCTCATGTTGCTTAAATGAATCAAAGTCCCATCTGTTAATTTTAGTTTTATCTGGTTTTGGCATTTCTAAAGTTTCTGTTAATTTTAACGCTTCTCTACGTAACTCTGTCATCCATGAAGGTTCAATATGGGCTTGTGAATATTCAACAAGTTGTGCTTCAGAAATGTTTAAAGTTTCAGTTGTCATACTATTTTCCTCCCATTTGATGATTCATTGATTTCATTTTAGGTATCAATTAAAACCTTAGCTCTCAAACTAGTATATCTTTTTACCTAATTGAGATTTATTCTGTCGCACCGTATTCTTCTTTAACCCACTCATAACCTTCTTCTTCTAAACGCTTAGCTAATTCAGGTCCACCGGATTTAACAATAACGCCACCATACATAACATGTACGTGATCAGGAGTAATATAATTTAATAATCTTTGATAGTGCGTAATAATTAATGAGCCAAATTGATCTCCACGCATTTCATTAATACCTTTTGATACAACTTTTAATGCGTCAATATCAAGACCAGAGTCAATTTCATCTAAAATTGCAAATTTTGGTTCTAACATCATTAATTGTAAAATTTCGTTACGTTTCTTTTCACCGCCTGAAAAGCCTTCGTTTAAATAACGTTGAGCCATATCTTGGTCGATGTCCAAGAATTCCATTTCTTTATCTAATTTTTTAATAAATTGCATTAAGTTGATTTCTTGGCCTTCTTCACGTTTAGCATTAATAGCAGAACGCATAAAGTCAGCGTTTGTAACGCCAGTAATTTCTGATGGATATTGCATTGCTAGGAATAAACCTGCTTTTGCACGTTCATCAACTTCTAATTCTAATACGTTCACACCGTCTAATAATACTTCACCTTGTGTTACTTCGTAGCTTGGATGTCCCATAATCGCAGATGATAATGTTGATTTCCCAGTACCATTTGGCCCCATTACAGCATGAACTTCACCAGTGTTAATTGTTAAATTCACACCTTTTAATATTTCTTTATCTTCAATAGACACATGTAGGTCTTTAATTTCTAATGTTGATGGCATACATATTCCCTCCGTCATAAATAATATGTTTTCTTTACTAGTTTATAATAATTTTAATCTGCAGTCAAAAAACTGCAAACGCATTACACCGATTTATTATAACTTAAATACTAGGTAATATAAACCTTTTCAGGTGCTTATTTATAATAATTATTATAATACAATAATTTTTATGATCGGTTATGTTTTTATAGCAACTGATAATAAATTGTGCTTGGTTCTCAATCTCTTTTATTTATTGAATTTTCTAATAATGATGCAAATTACTTTAGTTCATTTTAACTCTATACTAATTTTTGCTATGCTAATAACATATTTTGTATAAAGAAGGGAACGAAATATGTCAAATATTAAATGGTCTAATATTTTTAAGGGGTTCGCAATGGGTACTTCTGATTTAGTCCCCGGTATTAGTGGTGGTACTATTGCTTTACTCTTAGGAATATATAATGATTTTATCCGTGCAATAAGTGGTTTGTTTTCCAAACATTTTGTAGCTAGTATTCGCTTTTTAATTCCGATTGGATTAGGTATGGTTTTAGCCATTGGTAGTTTAAGTAAATTGATTAATTACCTATTAAGTGAATTTCATATACCTACAATGTTCTTTTTCACTGGCTTAATCATTGGTATTATTCCTTTCTTATTGAAATCAGCAAACTTTAAAGCTACTTTTTCAATAAAACATTACTTACTATTAATATTAGGAATAGCAATTATACTTATTATATCGTCATTAAGTGGTGAAGAATCTGTTAACAATTCACATTTCACATTAGATTTTGGTCTTATTATTAAATATTTTCTTGCCGGAATGTGTGCCTCTAGCGCCATGCTGTTACCAGGAATTTCAGGTTCTTTTATGTTATTAGTATTCGGCGTTTATGGTACTATTATGTTTGCTATTTCTGAGTTTGTTTCATTCAATTTTGCTGCTATTCCACTCTTAATTACAGTAGGTTGTGGTGTCATTTTTGGCTTTATGTTCAGTAGTAAACTTATTCAATATTTACTCTCTCAACATACGATCACAACTTACGCATTAATTATCGGTTTAGTGATTGGTTCATTGTATGCGGTATTTCCTGGCATACCTACTCATGGTTTAGAATGGCTAATTTCATTAATCGTATTATGTATCGGAGTGTTTATTAGTCAAAAACTAAGCTCAGAATAATATTAATCTATCCCCTGTTGAAGTTTGCTTTAAGGTAATCTTTAACAGGGGTTTTAATTGTTTATTTTGCAACAAATAAAATTATGCTTTTTATTAGAATTGTGTCTTATTTTTTTATATAATAGTAAATCAATCTATAAAAAGATTGATCTATTATTATATTGGAGGAATTTATTAACCTTTGGGGACCTTATTTAGTTTACTTACGTTTATTTTACTGTTAGCACTTACGGCATTCTTTGTAGCTACAGAATTTGCAATTGTTAAAGTACGCACATCAAGAATCAATCAATTGGCTGAAGCTAATCATCGTCAAGCGATAGCTGCCAAAAAAGTTGTAACTCATCTCGATGAATACTTAGCAGCCTGTCAATTAGGAATTACAATTACTGCACTAGGAATCGGTATGGTTGGTGAATCTACTTTTGAATTTATCCTACATCCATTTTTCAGTTTGTTTGGTATGTCTGATACATTGATTCATGTCTTCACTTTAATTAGTGCCTTTGTTATAGCTACTTATTTACACGTAGTTATCGGTGAAATGGCACCAAAAACTATCGCAATTCAAAAAGCTGAACAAATCACATTATATATTGCAAAACCAATTATCATGTTTTACAAATTATTTTATCCATTCATATATATTCTTAACGGTTCTGCACGTATTATTTTGCGATTATTCGGAATGCAACCTGCGAAAGAAAGTGAAATTTACCATTCTGAAGAAGAATTAAAACTATTATTAAAAGAAAGTCACGATGGCGGAGAAATAACAAAAGGTGAATTGACACATATAAATAGAGCATTTGACTTTGACAATATGATCGTACAAGACGGCTATATACCTTTGTCACAAACAGCAACGTTCTCTTCAGATACACCATTGAGCGAGGCAAAAGCAATCATTAACGACTCTCATTATTCAAGATATCCTGTCTATGTCAATCAACCTGATAATATTATTGGCTATGTGCATGCTAAAGATTTATTAAACGAATCTGTGGAGTCATTATCAGAAATCACTCATGATATTTTAACAGTAGACCTATCTACCAAATGTCATACTGTGCTAGAACAAATGAAACAACTCCATGTCCACATTGCCTTAGTTAAATCATCAAACCAAATTCATGGCATTATTACTATGGAAAATATATTAGAAAATATAGTTGGCGATATTCAAGACGAACACGACCAACATTAATAAAGCTCGGGTAGCCAGGTACTTGATAGTTTAACTTACACTATAAGTATTCTGTGTTATCCGAGTTTTATTATATATAAATATAAGAATTTACAAGATTCACCCTTAGCGTTAGGGTTTTAGTGATTAATAAGACAACACAGAATTAAAGAAACCCTATATTGTTCTCCCATTTCAGCACTGCTCAGTGCTACCATTATTATACAGAGCACCAAGTTTAAATTTCAAATATTGTGTTTCAAAAAATATAATGTTACTACATAAAAACTGCCTCTTAACTTATTACGTTAAGAGGCGGTTTTTAAAATTATTTTGCAGGTTCAACTGAACCATTATATTCTTTCTTAATATAGTCTTTAATATCTTTAGAATTTAAAGCATCCATTAACGCTTTAATTTTCTCATCATCTTTGTGACCTTCTTTGACCGCAATTAAATTCGTGTATGGATTATCCTCAGGTTTTTCTAAAACAATTGAATCTTTTTTAGGATCTAACTTTTGATCAATTGCAAAGTTAGAATTGATAATAACGGCATCTGCTTTTTCATTTTGATAAATTTTCGGTAGATACTCAGCTGATTGTTTATTATTAAATTTAATATCTTTTTTGTTTTCTACGATATCATCAAATTTAGCATCTTCAATTTTAACACCGTCTTTAATTTTAACTAATCCAGCATCTACAAAGAATTTTAAGAAACGACCTTCTTCTGCAGGGTTGTTAGATACATATACTGTTGCGCCCTTCGGTAAATCTTTCAAATTCTTATACTTTTTAGAATATACAGCCATTGGTTCTAAATGTACATCACCTGCTGACTCAATTTTATATTTCTTAGATTTTTTCTCAGTTTCTAAATATGGTGTATGTTGGAAATAGTTAGCGTCCAATTCGCCTTTATCTAATAATTTATTAGGTGTTGTGTAATCATTGATAGTTTTAATTTCTAAATCATAACCTTTATCTTCTAACAATGGTTTTGCCTGTTCCAAGATTTCAGCATGTGGTGACGGTGACGCACCAACAGTTATTTTTTTATCTTTACCTTCACTATTACCACAAGCTGCCAATACTACAGATAAAACTAATACAAAAGCTAAACTAAGTATTTTTTTCATGTTTTTCTCCCCATTTCATGTTATCGTTTGTCTAATTTATTTGTAGCCCAATCACCAATGAATTGAATAATGAACACAATAATTAAAATTAAAATTGTCGAAACTAAAATGACATCATTTTGATTTCGTGTAAAACCAGTTAAATATGCAAGGTTCCCTAATCCACCTGCACCTATAACACCTGCAATTGCCGTAGAACCTACTAAGGCGATTGCTGTAACTGTAATTCCTGATACTAACGCTGGCATAGCTTCAGGTAACAATACTTTTCTTACTACTGTCCATGTATTGGCACCCATTGACCACGCCGCTTCAATTACACCTTTATCAATTTCTTTAAATGCGATTTCAACTAATCTAGCATAAAATGGAGCAGAACCAATAATTAATGCTGGTAAGGCACCTGTTGGTCCACTTATTGTACCTAAAATTAAACTAGTGAACGGTATAAGTAATAATATTAAAATGATGAAAGGAATTGCTCTGAATAAATTAACGACAAAAGAGACAATGCTATAAAAAATTCTAGCTGCTTTAGCGTCACTTTTAGCTGATAAAAAGAGCAACACTCCTAAAATAATACCAAAAATAAAAGCAAAAATAGTTGCTATCACTGTCATATATAACGTTTCATAAGTTGCTACCCACACTTGTGACCATTGTACATTGGGCATCGTAATCATTTCTTGGAGGATTTCACTAAATGAACTAGTCATGACGTAACACCTCCACTGATACTTGTTGTTTTGCTAAATCACTGTTGAAATCTTCGAATTTTTCAGAATTTATATTCGGAAGATGTAACACTAAAAAGCCAATTGACCCACTTTTAGTATTTTTTATATTTGCTTCTAAAATATTTACGTCTATTTGATGCGCTCGCGTAATGTATGACACGATAGGTTCAGTAGTGTTATTACCAGTAAAATTCAATCTTACTATGTAATCATCTTTGCCAAAATGCTCTATGTCTGCAAATGCATCTTCAAAATCATCATTTAAGTCTTCTTTAACAAAGCGTTTCGTTACTTCATGTTTTGGATTTTCAAATACATTCGTCACAGATCCTTGTTCTATAACACTGCCATTTTCCATTACTGCGACTTCATCACAAATACGACGTATAACATGCATTTCATGAGTGATAATCACAATAGTTAAATTTCGCTGTTCTTTAATTTTAAGTAATAAATCTAAAATTTCATCTGTAGTCTGTGGATCTAGTGCACTTGTCGCTTCATCACATAACAACACAGTCGGTTCGTTTGCTAAAGCACGTGCAATACCAACACGTTGTTTTTGACCACCAGATAATTCAGATGGGTATGCGTCCTCTCGTCCTTTTAATCCTACTAACTCAACAAGTTCTGCAGCCCGTTGTTTTGCTTCTTGCTTCGGTACCCCAGCAATTTCTAATGGGAATGTTATATTATTTAATACAGTACGTGACCATAATAAGTTGAAGTGTTGAAATATCATACTCACTTTTTGACGTTTTTTTCTTAAATCTTTTTTAGACAATTGTCCTATATTGTCACCATCGATTGTTACGTCACCTGAAGTTGGTTGTTCTAAATTGTTAAACAGTCGAACTAATGTACTTTTGCCCGCACCTGAAAAACCAATAACTCCAAAAATTGAGCCTGATTGAATACTTAAATCAACATGATCTACCGCAAGCACATCTTGCTTTTTCGTCTTATAACGCTTGACGATTTGATTTAACTCAATCATTGTTTGTCCTCCTTGTATTGCTTATAAATTAAAAAAATGCTTTCTCATCTTAAAAGATAGAGAAAGCAATAACACCCTCTCTCATCTTTTAAAGTTCGGTCGACTTTATGTGAATTGGCACCATTTCTATACTTAGACGGTTGCCGGGCTTCATAGGGCACATCCCTCCACCTCTCTCGATAAGAGTTACATTATTTAATTATTTTTAATCCTACCACTGCACTAATGATTCGTCAATATATTATTGCAAATTTTCTAAAAGATATGGCACAGATTGAAAAGCGTAAATACGCTTTATTTCCTTATCTTTAGACATTAGTTGTAACACAGGAACCGATTGTATTTCATTGTCCTGTGAATACTCAGGGTGAAAATTCAAATCAATTTTAGTAATTGGTAATTTTAAGATTTCATTTGCGATATCTAACATTCTTTCAGATATTTTACATGTACCGCAAGTTGGTGTATAACCAAAAACTAAATGTTTATCTTTATCAAAATGTTCACGTACATTTGCTACGTGTTGTTTTGTCGTTGCATTCATGTTAATAAACTTACCCTTTCAGCTATATAATCTAGTTTAGCTTTATTGATATGCTCTTCGTCTTTAACTACAAAGCCGTTTTTTTTCAATACTTTAGCTAAATATCGTTTTGGACATCTCGCAATTTCACAATACTGTTTATCCACTCTAACATGTTTACTTTCGCTTAAATAGTGTTTAAACCATCTACGAATCTTTTCTCCCTCATCGTCTGAATCAACTAAAATTGTAACTTGTTTATCGTACAAAGATTCCACCATTTCATCAATTTTATCAATACCCATAGTTCCATGAGTACAAATAATTTCAATTGGTTCATCAATTACTTGTTTAACTCTCTTTTTATCAGATTTGCCTTCAACAATGATAACTTTATTAAGAATCGTCATGACATCCACCTTCTAAAAGTTGATAATAAACTTATACTATATTTGGTTTTTCACAAAGACACGAGGTTATAAACATATTATAATTTTGTATCAATATTGTAAAAATGGCGTCTTTACTTGTCAAATTCATTGTTACAGCATTAATTTTCCATGATTTTAAGGGTTTATTAAATTTTGGTAAACTTTAGCGCCATAGATAAGTTAAAAACTCCAAGACAGTAAATATCATGGAGTTTAAAATCACTTATTCTATTCACCAATCATTTCAGAATATTGTTCAGCTGAAAGTAGTTCATTCAATTGATCTAAATCACTAACTTCAACTTTCACCATCCAAGCTTTTTCATATGGTGATTCATTTACAAATTCAGGGCTATCTTCTAATTCTTCATTTGCTTCTACTACTTTACCAGTAACAGGTGCATACAATTCAGAGACAGTTTTTACAGATTCAACACTGCCAAAAGTATCCCCCTCTTGGATGTCATCATCAACTTCTGGTAATTCAACAAATACAATATCACCTAATTCACTTTGCGCATATTCAGTGATACCAATTGTAACCGTATTTCCTTCAACTTTTATCCATTCATGTTCTTTTGAGTATTTTAATTCACTTGGTACTGCCACGAGAATCCCCTCCTATATGATTTTACATATTTATGATGCCATATGAATGTATGACTGGCAACTGTTTGCCTTTAATAATCAAAAATTTATGTTACTTTTACACAGCATCGTTAAGCGTTTTCATAAATTGATTTTGACTGCATTTTTGAAAACTTTAGCGATCGTTATAAAGTGAAGATCTTTATAACCATGTCGCTTTATACTCTTCTTCTTTGAAACCAACAGTTGCTTTATCGCCTAGCACAGCTAGTGGTCGTTTTACTAACATACCATCAGAAGCAAGTAAATCTAGCTTTTCATCATCAGAAAGCGTCCCTATTTTATCTTTTAAACCTAATTCGCGATATTTGGCACCATGTGTATTAAACATTTTGTTAATTTCAATGCCAGTACGTTCTAAAATATCTTTAAACTCATTTTTAGTTGGTGTATGTTGAACGATGTCGATAGGTTCATAACTCACACCGTACGATTGTAAAAATTTAGCAGCTTTTTTACATGTCGTACAATTAGGATATTGGTAAAATTTAATCATGTACTGTACCTCCTATACGTTGTTATCACTAATATAGCAGAATTACGATCAAAACGCTTCAATTTTTAAGCTAAAATTTTTATTTCCCTAGTTTTTTTAGTTATAATGTAATCAATTAATAATCAAAGGAGCGTTAATATGGAAACAATTAACTCAACAAGTAATTTTGATTCAACTATAAATAGTGATCAACCTGTCATTGTAAAATTCGAAGCAGGATGGTGTCCAGATTGTAAAGCAATGGATATGTGGATTGATCCTATTGTAGAAAAATACAATAATTATAATTGGTATACAGTCAATAGAGACGAACTAGAAGATGTTGCAGCAAATAATGACGTTATGGGTATTCCAAGTCTTTTAGTCTTCAAAAATGGTGAAAAACTTGCTCACCTACATTCAGCAAATGCTAAATCACCAGAACAAGTTGAGTCATTCTTAGCTGAAACATTTCAGTAATACAAAAACTAGCACATTAATTTGATATGCTAGCTTCAAAACGTAAACAAGCCCTTCACAGTAATTTGCGAAGGGCTTGTTTACGTTTTATTTATATAGTTTTTCAAAATAGTAATGATTTATGCCGACTCCTGCGGGAATAGCACTTGCCAAGACTATAGGCTAAGACAGTGCCCGCGGAAAGCGTGCATAAAAAAACTGCCAACAAACTCAGTAGCTTTGTCGGCAGTCTGGTGAGGCTAGGACAATATTGATTTGTTCTAGTCTCTTTTCATATTGGCAGTAGCTGTCTGCATTGAAAATGCGCTTCAAACCAAGCTTTTTTCAACGCTAGTCAGCCTTGCCGGGGTGGGACGACGAAATCATTTTTACAAAATCAGATTTCTGTCCCACTCCATGTGTTATTCGAAATCTCTTTTCATATTGGCAGTAGCTGTCTGCATTGAAAATGCGCTTCAAACCAAGCTTTTTTCAACGCTAGTCAGCCTTGCCGGGGTGGGACGACGAAATCATTTTTTCAAAATCAGATTTCTGTCCCACTCCCCTTTATAAATTAAAATTGTGTCATTATATTTTGAGTTTGACGTGGTGGATGATGCATTTCATCTTCCATATCTGTTAAATACATAAAACCGACTAAACTTTCATTATCTTTCACGCCGAAAACGTTTCTTATTTGTGGTAAAAAGATATATTGAGGTGTCTTCCAACACGTACCTATTTGCGCTTCATGTAGTAAAAGCATTAAATTTTGAGCAAAGGCACCAAAAGCCAAATAATTTTCCAAATTTTCTTTTTGGCGTGGATCTTCTTGTACAATTAATGCCAACATACCACCTAAATTTGTCACAGCATTATAGTGATCTTGCTGTTTATCGGGTTGGTGATGAAAAGCAATACGCGATACTTGCTTACTCATTTCACCTAATCTATTTTTAGCGATATGCACAACACGCCATGGCTGTCTCATACCATGATTAGGCGCATACGTAGATTGTTCAATCGCTTGGTATAATGCTTGATCATCAATCACCATATCTCTTTTAAACATTTTAATACTTCTTCTATTCGCGATTGCATCTTGTAATTCCATGAAACAACGCCCTTTCGTATTGATAATTATTTTCAATTATAAAATACTATCAGGGAATTTTCAAACTAGTTATAAAAATCTAACTGTTGACGCAACGTTGCTACGTGAATTTGTCCAGGTGCTTTTGGAGTGTCTATACAGCCATATGAAATTGTTCCACCAAACACGCCTTGCGCAGTACGTGAAACAATCCCTATTTTACCCATAGCAATGCCTACAACACGTTCATTTACTGAATCTGCTGTTACAGACATAGCATTTAATAAATTAGTGACATCTTCTTTCCCTTTAGGCATTACTGCTACCTTCAAGTAATCTGGAGCCAACAAATGCATTTTATAATACAAATGCTTTAACTCATCTAATTGTGGGGTTTGATCAAAGTCATGATAGGACAATACTACTTCTTTATTATTATTTTGCGCTAGATTGATTACTGTTGTTAATTCCTCAGGATTTTGCTTTTTATCAAATTCAAGATCAATAACGTCAAATGTTTCTTGTGTTATTAATGTGGTTAAATATTCAAGATATTCTTTTGACGCTAACGTTCCTAAACCACCTTGGTTGGCCGTACGATATGTCACTAATATTTGTTTATTTAACGCTAAGTCTTTTAGCTGTTGTAATACTGCACGTACTGTTGTTGTTTCTATTTGTTGCCATTGATCTATACGTAATTCAATTATATCGAAGTCCGATTGATATCGTTTTAAGTCTTCAATTGTAGCTGGTAATAATTCATTTTCCGGAGCAATGGTTACCGCTATTTTCACTTGTGCCATTATTCACACCTCTATTTTAGTTATTCTATTTAGCATTTATTGTATCTTAATCAATTCCATGAAAACAATAACTTTAATGAATTACTATTTTATCATTTTGAAATTGATGATTAGTTTTTATATTAAAGGGTATGCAAATTATATGATTTAATTTAGGAGGTAATAAATATGGCAGTTAATTATGAAACAAAAGCAACGAATACAGGTGGACGTAATGGACATGTCCACACAGATGATAAAGCAATTGATGTAGCAGTCATTCCACCAGCTCAAGCTGATGCTGAAAAAGGTACAAATCCTGAACAGCTATTTGCTGCAGGTTATGCATCTTGTTTTAATGGTGCTTTTGATTTAATTTTAAAACAAAACAAAGTTAGAGATGCCGAACCAGAAGTTACCTTAACTGTACGTTTAGAAGATGATCCAGAGGCAGAAAGTCCTAAGCTAAGCGTTGACATTGATGCAAAAGTTAAAAATGTTTTATCTCAAGCTGATGCTGAAAAATATTTACAAGACGCACATGAGTTTTGTCCATATTCTAAAGCAACAAAAGGCAACATTGATGTTAACTTAAATGTTGAAGTTGCTGACTAATTCAATTGGTTTTACTAATAGTCGAGAGCATGAAGGCGAAGTATTTACTTTGCTTCTGCTCTCGACTTTTTTTGCTTGATAATAGCTAAAATATCCTTCCTCCAAAAGCAATATAATGATTACAACATTAAAATACAAAGTCTATTTATTTATACAATTTTTTCAATATAAATAAGTAGATAATTTTTTTATATTGAAAAATTATAATAAACACACTTCTTTATTTTTTATATTTATTTATAAATAATATTGCCAACGCTTACACAATCATTTACTATTAATGTAATATCTTCAAAAAATTACGATTGTTCACAAAGTTTTATTAAAGGAGGAATTCAATGTTGCATACACGCATTTTATCTATTAACGATATTGATTTATATCAACAATTTTCATTGCAAGCTTTGCACAATAAGAGCAATGCATTTATTTGGGGCATTTATGATAATGAAATTGTTACAGCCCCCTATTTAAAAACAACGTTATCACCTCAAAATAAAAACTATATCGTATTTGGATTGTTTTCAAATCAATCTTTAATAGCAGTCAGTACAATGGCACACTTCCCAATACATGGTCTCGCACATAAAGCTTATTTGGAAAACATGTGCGTTACAGGTATTAATGCAGAAGAACGTAAAGAAAATGCCGCACTCCTCATAAACTATATTTTTAATACTTGTGAAGAAAAAAATATAGAGATAGTTATTGCTTCAGTTGCTTCTAATAATATTACAGCTAAGGTATTCTTTAGTGATTTAGACTTTGATGTGTTAGCAGTTGAACAACATGCACGTAAATATCATGACAAATATATCGATCAACATTGGCTCATATACTACTTAGATGGCACAATGTTATAAAAATATTTTTATGGTAAGTATGGACAGCACATGCCTTGTGGTTCATACTTTTTATTTTAATAATAAAAATGACTTGCAATACATAAAATAACAACATATTATTTTTATTACGTACTAAGTGGTAAATTAATATACTATAAATACCTAACATTCTGGGAGGTGGCATAATTTGAAATTCACAACAACTCTATTCTCTTTATTGTTGTCACTTATCACATTAACTATACCAATTATCATTTTAAGCACTATTTATGACAGCACAGCAATTGTAATTGCTGCCGGACTATTTTTAGTCGGGGTTTTACTATTTAATATTTACGCCCTATTACAAGGAGATCGTATTGCCAATATCTTTGCACTTATAGTGACTTGTATTGCTATAATTTTATCTGGGATTCCCGTAATTAAAACGTTCGTACTTAATTTTATTTAATCCTTACATAAACAATAGTTTTATTGACGACTTTAACATCAATAAAACTATTGTTTTTTCTTATATTGATTCATAATAAAATTTTATTATGAAATTTATGTATTTATTGTCTTTAATGAATTGAAAGCGCTATAATTATTTGAATAAGGGGGGGGAATTTAATACTATGAATTTAGCATTATTAGGATTCATTATGATTATTGTCTTTATGGTATTAATAATGACAAGAAAAATGTCAGCATTAATAGCATTAATTATCGTGCCAACTGTTTTCGCTTTAATCGGTGGATTTTACGCCGGTTTAGGGAAATATATGTTAGAGGGGATAGAAACAGTTGCACCGACAGGAATTATGTTAACATTTGCAATTTTATACTTTGGTGTCATGATTGACGCTGGATTATTCGAACCGGTCATCAATCAAATTATAAAAATAGTTAAAGGAGACCCAGTCAAAATAGCAATTGGTACAGTTATACTAGCCTCACTAGTAGCATTAGATGGTGACGGTACAACTACATTCATCATTACAGTTACAGCGATGATGCCACTTTATAAAAAAATTGGCATGAGTTTATATGTTTTATCCACGCTAGCGTTACTGTCAATTGGTGTAATGAACATGTTACCTTGGGGTGGTCCAACTGCACGTGCAATTTCCGCATTACATTTAAGTACTGAAGACGTCTTTATTCCTATTATGCCAGCTATGGCAGCGGGTATTCTTTTTGCTTTTGTAGTAGCTTATATTTTAGGTAAACGATCAAAAAGACATATTACTACTGCAACTGATATAGATATAGAAGATGTTAAAAAAGAAGAAACTAAAGAAGAAAGTTTACTTAAACGACCTAAAATGCTTATACCTAATGCCTTTTTAACAGTGTCATTAATCGTTTGTTTAGTAATGGAATTACTACCTATACCAGCACTTTTCATGGTCTGGTTTGGTGTTGCAATTTTAATTAACTATCCTAACTTAAGCATTCAAAATTCTGTAGTGAAAAAACACGCGGGTGACGTATTAGCTGTTATTAGTTTAGTATTTGCTTCTGGTATTTTTACAGGTATCATGGATGGAACTAAAATGGTAGATGAAATGGCAACTGCCTTAGTACATATTATTCCAGATGCAATGGGTAATCATTTCGCATTGATAACTGCAATTTTAAGTGGTCCATTTACTTACTTTATGGCTAATGATCCATTCTATTATGGTATTTTGCCAATTCTTGCAGAATCAGCAGAACAATTCGGTATTTCAAAAGTAGCAATGGCCAGAGCATCTGTTTTAGGTCAGCCATTACACGTTTTAAGTCCATTATATGCAGCTGGTTATTTACTAGTTGGTATGTTAGACATAGAATATGGAACTAACCAACGTATTGTTATTAAGTGGGCAATTGGCTCTAGCCTCTTCATGATTTTAATAGCTTGTCTATTCGGAATTATACCTTGGTAACAACGTTTGATTTTTAAAAACAAAAATATGACGTAGTATCGACATGATATTACGTCATATTTTTATGCATATAAACAATAATTTGTGGCTACTATCACACATATTTATCTTGTATAATTTCAACAAATTGAGCAAAATTTCGTTTTATACTCTTACATTGTGGGTAAAACTTAACGTCGGATTTACAATATTAAGGAGTGTTTGGAAATGAATCAACTTAATGGATGTAATTATGTTAATCCTTCACAACTTTCACTTGATTGGGAATGTTTTATTGTAAGTGAAAGCGAAATGCAATTGGATGGATTACCACATGAACTAATACAAACGTGGTTGGCTCAAGATATTATTGAACCTTTTTCAATTAGAAATAATGAAATTAATTTCAAAACTAAAGATATTTTGGATGCATTAAAAACACAGAATTGGTATTACACAAGTTAGAATAATCACTTATAATTTAAGCGATATAAACTTAATGCTCTGTTTGCAGACTCTAACATCTCATGATCAATGTAGTGATTATGGAAGTAAGTACGTAAAGTCGCATGGCACGTTTCATTTTTAGGAAAGTCTTTGTCACGTCGTACATTATTGGCTAGACTACCTAATGGTGTATCATCTTCAATAAAACTAATAACAAAATCATAAAATGTCATAAGCATCAACCTCGACTTTATATATTTTAATAGCGCTTTCATTATGTGTGTAATGCCTTTTTTTTAATCATATCAAATTTCAAAGTTTTGTCTACACGTCACTTTGATTTATACAACGTCTATATAGCTTGGAATTCAAGCTATGTCAATGTTTAACAACAAATGTTAAATTTTTATATTTTTTTTAACTTTTTGTAAATAAAAAAGATGACAAACTTTTAAAATTCCTAAGTTTGCCATCTTTTTTATTTATAATATTTAATTTATACTAAAATATTGCCATGCTGGTCAGCAGGTTTGAAAATTGCTAAAATGCCGCCAATAATTGCTATAATTTGAGGAATCCCTGTCCAACAAAACACAAGATATAATAGCCCCATACCCGTTTTACGAGCATAAAATTTATGAACACCAAAACCGCCTAAAAATAAGGCTAAAACAATATAAATCACTTTGTTAACTTCATTCATTATTTCGTTTCCTCCTTTTTAAAGATTATTTTAATCCAGCAAACTTTTGCTCAAAAAAGCGTAATTCTAATTTTAAAAGTGCCGTATATTGATCTGTCATAATCTTGTCACTCAACTCTATTGCTTTAGATACAATATAGTGACATAGTTCATAATCATCTTCGGGTTTATTAAAATAATCTTTTACATATTCAATCAATTTAGTTTCTTCAATCAATACTAACGCACGACCATAAGTCGTATCAATTTTTCCTCGTTGAAAAATTGGTTCCAAATAATCTTTTAATTGCTTTACTGAATCAAATCTATCAAATGCACTACTAATATTGCTGTTTACTTTACCTGCAATTTCATTCAAACGCTCCGCTTCACGTGATTTGCTAGGTGACAGTGATTCTCTAATTTTTGTTTTTTGGTCTACAATACGTCGTTCTATGTCTTGTAACGCCTCATCAGATATATTAGAATTTGGTGATTCAAGCTGCTCAATATCATGTTCGATGGCAGATATTGTATTATGCATAGACATTCCCCCATTCACCGCTTCTTATATTATTCACCTTTATTAGTAAATTAAAACGTAGACAAGAGTTAATCGTAAAAATATCTATTGCTCTTACTAAATAAATGCTAAAATCAATATAATACAATTATCATCATTCTTATAATTAACAATTATTTAAAGTTTAAGGAAAATTAAGGGGGGGTGACACTCTTGAATTTACATTTCGCAATAGTATTTTGGTTATCTTGTATATTTTTATTATCCGGCATTCTTTCTTTATTTCTTTATAAAAAAAAGAAAGCATATCAAGAATCATTATTAGGTTTAACTGTCATGCTAATCTTTTTAGGGATTGCAGGCATCTTAGTCAGTGTTGTTTTAACTATATTTTAAAGCATTAGTAAGTAACTATAACAATGTAAAGACACTAACAACAACTTAGTCAGTAAGTGTCTTTACACAATCAATATAACGTTTTAGCGATATTGTAAGTACTAGTGTAAATAGAACTATTAATCAGTAAGAAAGTGATAAATTACTAACATTATAAATGCTAATATAAAATGATAACAAAAACGTTTAACCGCACTTCGCTTTTCTGTTTTTCTATCAGCTGAAGATTGATTTTTATGTTCATATAACTGTGTATTAACAAATAAAAATGGTAACGTAGCCAAAATGGCAAACACCAAACTTAAAACAAATATGATTACCAAATTCATGATTTCATCCTTTCAATGCAATCTATAGTTTAATAGTGTTATTCCCTTTTTGAATATTTTAATACCTACCATGTTCTAAATATCTACTTTTCAGTCACTAGCACTTTTACACTACACACTTCTATATTATTATGTTTTATACTGATGATAATTCACTAAAAAATGAAAGGTTGTACCTAAATGTATTTACAAAATTATCCTTTATGGCAAGTGATCAATAATAGTAACAAGCACTTTATGATTCAAGAAGATAAAACTTCTTTATCTATTGTTAGCCCTATAAATGAGTATGCATTTGGTATATTAAATCAATTGCATTTCACAACAGAAAATAACGAGATTCAACAAATAACACTCGAAAATAATAGTACAGAATTACATATCTCATATGATTTGGCACAACGTACGATCACCATTAATGATGCATAATGCCAATAATAAGTTGTGCATCATTCAATTACGCTTCCTAACTGTTGTCTAATTTTAAATTTCGTACAATTAAGCATTGTTTTTTATAATATAGGGACTGCAACACAAAAATGTATAACTTCCACATATACTATAAGTACATTGTTACACAAAGGAGGTTGTACAAATGAATTGGGCAGAAATTGTTAATGGTGTTATCCAAGTTGTGAAAGCTATTGTAGATGCATTTGCATAATTAATCTAAGTATTAACATTGGTGAAGTAAGCTTAAATTGCTTACTTCACCTTTTTTATTTCTTTGACATTTAACTTGAGTGAAACGGGTACAGTTAACTAACGAATAAAATCCAGTTATAACTATATTAGGGACGTGAAAACAATGAAATATTTAAAACATATTCTACTAATTGTCACTGGTCTCATCGTAGTACGCGCACTGTTGTTAAATGTAAACGAACAAAATGAAGGGAAAATCGAAAATAAAGTCAATATTGAAGCCAAAAAATAGAACTATTTTAGCCTCCTAATCAATCTATATTTACTTTGGAACGGTTTAAGCGCATAGCACATTAATTGTGCTATGCACTTCTTTGTATGATACGATTAATTTAAGTAAATTGAGGAGCAGAAAAGTTATGCACCACATTAAAGATTCACTAGAAAACAACCAAATTTATATTTATTTTATTTCTATTATTATCGCAATTATTTTAGGTTTAAGCTCTGTCGAAATTGGCCAGCTATTGGAGTCATGGATTACGTTATTGCTCGCCATTTTAATGTTTTCTATGTTTACACAAATTCCTTTTACAAAATTAAAGCAAGCGTTAAACCATACAAAATTCATTGGCGTGTTACTACTTACTAATTTTGTAGCAATTCCAATTCTAGTTTTCATCTTAATCCAGCTATTTCAAATAGAAACTAAACCACTAGAGCTAGGTATTTATTTAGTATTGCTTACACCTTGTATTGATTATGTCATTGTATTTACTCATCTTGGTAAGGGAGATGCTTCACTCATAACTATAGCAACGCCGATATTATTAATTGTTCAAATGTTATTACTGCCTATATACTTAACACTGATGTTAGATTACCCCTTGCAAGAGCTAATCGTATTTGAACCTTTTGTCACATCTTTCGTAGTCATCATAGTGGTACCGTTATGCTTAGCGATATTATTACAATATTTTAGTAAGTGGCAACCGTTAATACTTCGTACGCAACAACTAACATCATGGCTTCCAGTACCTATGATGTCATTGGTTTTAATTGCAGTTATCAGCTCTCAAATCAATAAAGTTTTAGCTTCCGCAGAAATAGTATTCACAGTAATTCCGATTTACGTCTGTTTTTTATTATGCGCACCTATTTTAGCACTATTGACTGGAAAACTTTTTGGCTTATCTATTATTGAACAACGTACTTTGACATTTAGTACGAGTACCCGAAATTCACTTGTAGTATTACCGCTTGCCTTAGCATTACCGAGTGAAATAGCGCTCATTACCTCAACGGTTATCATTACCCAGACGATAATTGAACTTATTGGCGAATTAGTTTATATTCGAGTGTTCCCTAAAGTGATTAACTAACGTCATTATAGATCATTAAAATAAGCGTGGCATATAGCTTTAATGTTATATACCACGCTTATGTCATTTAAAATTTGCATTGAAAACATGCTTTGTTAATGTTGTATACCTTTGTCACTTACTAAGATAGCACAGCGCAGTATTAGTTATAATTGACATAATAACCACGCCATATTATAGCTTTAATTCCATATCGTAGTGTGGTATACCATCTTCTAAATATTCTTCTGAAACGATTTGAAAACCAAACGAAGTATAAAATGCTTTCAAATAAGTTTGCCCCGCTATTTTAATTATTTCTTGTGGATACCTTATATTAATTTCATTGATTGTTTGGCTGACGATTTGTCGACCAATATCTTGTCCTCGATATTGTTGGTTTACCAAAACACGGCCAAAATGTACAGCGTCATCTTGTTTATATATTCGTGTATATGCAACAATTGTTTCCCCATTTTTATAAAAAACATGTAGTGCTTGTTTATCAATACTATCTACTTCTTGATAACTGCATTGTTGTTCGACTACAAAAACATTAATTCGTTCACATATAATATTAAATAGTTCATCTTTTGATAACATCTCATATGATTTTACATGCAATTCCATCATTATTCCCCTATCTCGTTAATTTAACATGCGGTAACTTAATATAAGTTTAGCAGTTTTCCATGTTTGATTTCATTGTTTTAGCAAAATCTTGTTCATTATTATCACTAGTCTATCCCAACTGTACAATGACATTATCTTTGTCTTGCTGTAATTACGTTGGCTAAGATTATATGCAGCAAATAAGTGCGTAATTTGAATGGTAAATTTTGACCATATTGCATCATTTGAGCGTGTGCCCTCATATTTATCTAATAATCGGATTAAATCTTCAATCAATGCTGTTTCACTTAGAAAATGACTAATAACAGAGTAGAACAATCCTCGCAATTTTATTTTGCGAGGATTGTTCTATTCTGTTATTAACTTAAATTTAAAATGTACTATTTATTATATTTTTCATATTCAACATACAAATGTAGCATTAGTGTTGACCATGTAACATCCATTTCACATTGTAT
This sequence comes from Staphylococcus sp. GDY8P72P, assembly GCF_016890655.1. Lineage (NCBI taxonomy): Bacteria > Bacillati > Bacillota > Bacilli > Caryophanales > Staphylococcaceae > Staphylococcus > Staphylococcus sp. GDY8P72P. Next base: position 141,478 of record NZ_JAFEQJ010000020.1, read on the forward strand.
TTGTCAGTAAAAACAGCCATTTTACCACCCCAAAATTGTTCTGCTAATGGCATGGCTACCTCAATAGATTCATGTTGACTTACACGTTCATATAAGGCTTCTACTTCTCTCGTATCCGCTTCATTATTAAGATCATAATCAATTAATAAAGCAATACTATCATTAATCTTTGAATTCCCTCCAAACGCATCTGAAGCTAAGACAGTAGTACCAGCAATTTTAAATTCAGCATGCATAGTTGCATTTTCTGCTTCTGTTTCTGCAAGACCAAAATTGCTCGCTTGATTAGCATCTACAGGTAGACGTTGGATATCTGTAGCACCAAAAACTGCTTCGTAATATGCTAAGGCTTCTTTAGTGTTATCAAATGTTAAATACGGTATTAATGAACTCATATTAATGTCCTCCAGAGCTATAGAATTAAATTTTTATCAACTTAAATACATAATATGTTGCTATTAAGGATGATGTAATTTTCTTGTTTTATGGTCATCCTGTTAAATAACTTACCCAGCTCATAACACAAAAAAACACTTATCCGGAGATAAGTGTTTTAAAAGCTATTAAATTATAATTTAATAACGTTAGCAGCTTGGTCGCCTCTGTCGCCATTAACGATTTCGAATTCTACTGCTTGTCCTTCTTCTAATGATTTGTAACCTTCTTCAGAAATAGCTGAGAAATGTACGAATACATCGTTACCATCTTCTCTTTCGATGAAGCCAAATCCTTTTTCTGCGTTAAACCATTTTACTGTACCTTTATTCATAAAAAATACCTCCTTGTGCTTTTGCACAAAATATTTGTAATCGTTCAATAACACATAGGAGTAAAATTCTTACGAATAAAACTACATACATATATAACGAACTCGAATTACTTATCTTTAGTATACAGTATTTGTAGGACATGTCAAACAACTGTTTACCTTTTCGAAAAATTAACTAAATTTTTTCAATAACACATCAAATATTTTAGTTGGTAAAACAGCATGTAAAAAAACTAATGGTTTTGCTGCAAATCCAACTAGATAATGCGCTTTGCTTTTTTTACTTTCAATTGACTTCACTATATACTTTGCAATAACTGCCGGATCAGACATCATATCTTTCTCATATCGTTTTCGTAAACCTTGAGCAATTTTTGTCGCAGTCACTTCATAAGCGCCACCACGTGCTGAACGCTCTAAATTATCTGCAGAGATGAGTGCCCAATCTGTTTTAACAGAACCTGGTTCTATAAGTACAACGTCTATTCCAAAATCAGAAACTTCTAACCGTAAACTACCACTAAATCCTTCTAAAGCATACTTTGTAGCACTATACCAACCACCTAAATAAGCTGGAATCTTTCCGGACATTGAAGAAATATTGATAATCTTTCCGTAACGTTGTTGGCGCATATATGGTAGTACTAATTTAATCAGCTTAGCAACAGCAAATAGATTCACTTCAAATTGTCTTTTTGCTTCCTCTTCCTCTACATCTTCAATTGCTCCAAACGAACCATACCCTGCGTTATTAATTAACACATCTATACGATGTTCTTTTTCAATTAATGTATCAATCGTATTGTGTATCGAGTCATTATTTGTAACATCTAATTTAATTGGTGTGACGCCGAATTTTTCTAATACTTTCATCGCTTCGACACGACGCGCAGCACCATAAACTTTATACCCCTTTTGCGCAAGTAATTTGGCAGTTTCAAATCCTATACCACTACTTGCACCAGTTATTAATACTACTTTCATTTTATAATCATCCTTTATAGTTGTTACATCCCATTTTAATAACTTAATAATAAATCTTTCATGGATGCATTATAGCATTTGCATATAATTCAGTCGCATTATAACCCTACTGTAAAATAATTTTAATATTATGTTATAACTCACCCAAGTTATATTCTTTGTGCCACTAATTTTTAAGCTTCCTTTATTACAGTATTGTAAAGATCATTACAGCAATACAAAATTACAAAATCCACTAGCAACATCAATAAATATACGGTACAATACAATTACTATTTTAATTATTAATAAAAATAGCTGTTTTTTATAGAGAATTATTCTGAATTATGTTTATGTTACTTTCACAGTGGAATAATAGTACTTACGATACATATTTATATCGCTTACATAAATCATTAAAATAATTGTTCGATATCTAGCTCAAATGTATAATACAAATTATAAAATAATAAATTATCCAAAAGTTATATTGTAAATAACACTCTATAACAAGTCATTACTAAATTGTCTTATATATTAATAAAACCTCACATTGATATAGAGCTAAAAGCTTTTGTATAAGTTATTGTTAAAAACAAAGGTGGAAAATTATGAAAAAGTACGTATTAATTGGTATTGTCTCAATATTAAGTTTTTTAGGATTTCGCTTTTTAGTTGCTAATCCATCAACAGAATTTGACGAATTTGAAGGAGTAGATCACGAAGAGGCAGATGAAGATCGCTCAGATGATCAATTTTAGTCTAATAAATCACGTATCATTTTAACTGGTGTAACTCGTTGTACGAAAGTGTTACACCAGTTTTTGTTCGTACCATAATAGGTCTAACAACATAAAAAAGCCACAGTTAAGTGGCGCTGCAAATTGAATCATAAATTATTATTATTACTCTATAGGTGTTGTTAATCACATACCACCTATTGTTCTATATCAAACCATTACATGAATAACATTAAATATAAAAAAGAGAAAAAGCATGTATTCGTAACTGCACTGTTGATTTACGGATACATGCTTTGTTATTTATTACGTTTAATTTGCTTGTTGATCATCTTCAGCTAATTCTAGCGTCATAGACGTAGGATTGTTGAAAAAGCCAATTTTTGAATATAAATGCGCACCATCACTTGATGCTTTTAAGTTCACTACGTTAACATCTAACATCTTACATTGCTTTATTAATTGGTCGATAACTTGCTTTCCTAGTCCTAAACCTCTATATGCTTGTTTCGTATATACATTTGTTATATAACCTTCTTGACCAGTGTAATTATCATATGCTGGTGGAATTTGTTGAATAACCACAGCGCCTGTAGATACAATTTCTCCATTATCTATTAAAAATATTTGATATATATGTTCCTTCTCAAACACTTCTTCGAAATATTGTTTCATATTATCATCAATATTGACCGTTGGTAACATACCTTGATCTAATAATTGAGCTTTTCTTAATTCAATAATTGTTTCTATATCATTTTTATTTGCGATTCTCATCTCCATTTTTAAATTGCTCCTTTTTTAAAGAAATATCAGCACATAAATTTACTATAAAAAGTAGCAATTATCAACTGTTTAACACAAAAAAAGACGACATTTTCGTCGTCTTTTTCACAGCTTAAATTAAATCGTTTTCAAATATTCTTGACCTTCTTTTTTATCGTAAACGCCTTCAGTCTTAGCAATATAGATAGACGCTACAGAGTTACCTAATACATTTACACAAGTACGTAACATTTCTAAAATACGGTCTACGCCAATAATTAGTGCAAGGCCTTGAGGATTTAATCCTACTGAACCCAATGTTGTTAATAATACAACGATTGAAGCTCCAGGCACACCTGCCATACCTTTTGAAGTTAACATTAACGTAACCATTAAAATAATTTGTTCTGGTATGCTTAAATCTACACCATATAATTGCGCTACGAATAGAGCTGCAATTGATTGATACATAGCAGCACCATCTAGGTTAAAGGAATAACCTGTAGGCAATACAAATGATGCGATATCTCTTGGCACACCGAAACGTTCCATTTTTCTCATAACTGTAGGTAGTACAGCTTCAGAACTTGCAGTTGAAAATGCTAACATTAAATCATTTTTCAATAATTTAATAATTTGTGTGATTTTAACACCACAAATTCTAGACACAATGCCTAATACTACAAATATAAAGAAGAACATAGCTACTACTACAGTTAGGCATAATTTGAATAAAGGAATTAGCGCTGATAAGCCAAATGTAATGATTGTTGTTGTAATAAATGCAAATACAGCTAATGGCGCTAATAATAATACTTTACCAATCATCCAGAATACTGCCTCTAATACACCGCCTAAAAAGTCTTTTACAGGAGCTGCTTTTTCGCCAATTGCAGCTAAAGCAAGACCAAAGAATACTGAGAAGAAAATTATAGGTAATAACTCTCCTGTTGCAAGCGCATCAAAAATATTCGTAGGTATAATGTTTACAATTGTATCGATTAGATGGTTTCCATATGTAGTTTCTTCTGCACCTTTCGCAGTTTCTTCATATTTAGAAATATCACCTTTAGGTAACAAATCTGGATTTAGTCCTGTACCAGGTTTAAATAAATTACCAAACACAAGTCCCATAAATATAGCAAAACTTGTCATAATAACAAAATATAGTAAAGTCTTTCCACCATAACGTCCAATCGTTTTTGTATCACCAACATTAGAAATAGATAATGCTAATGAACAAAATACAATCGGCACAACGATCATTTTAATTAAATTTATAAATACATCTCCGATAGGTTGTATGTAATTAATTACGTCCTTATTTCCATGTAATATACTGCCAAGAATAACCCCAAGTACCAAAGCAATAACTATTTGCATTGGTAAACTTATTTTCTTAAATAGTCGCACTATTTAACCCCCTTTTTCTTGCTTACAAATAACAAACAAAATGAAAAAACCAAAAGATGCAATAAATATACATCCCTCAGTTTTTAACATCAATTAAATTTATCATAATAAATACATTTTTGGCAATTCTGAATTGATTACAACTATGTTAAATTTTGACATTTTAGTGTCTGTTAAAAATATCTATTGATTTTTTTACATATTTATACTAATAAAAACATTACTTATTTTATATTGAAAGCTAAGCATTTTTACCCGCTAATAAATACGTACAAAATTATGTATTGAAGTTCTTAGCCATACATGAAAATCATCATAAAAACGCCACTCTAAATATAAGAATGGCGTCTGCACAAAATCAAAAAATTATTGTCTATTTAGTTGCTATGTATCAACTAAATATAACTGTATAATATCATAAAATTCAGAATAGTAAAATAAAAACACTAATTTACATTATTTTTAATTAATTCAAACTATAATTTTCTATTTAAAATGAATTATATGTAAGTCAACATTAAATTGTTCCTGAAACAAGGGCAAGCACCTGTAATACTTACCCCGAAAATAGATAGAATTAATGTCTGAACTACTAATATATAATAAATATTATTGTTACACAAACAAAATGATAATAACACGTTAAATTTTCACTTTTTTATATAATATTTTATAGTTTCAATTTTGTTTAAAACGCTATCAGTAAAACTGACATCAGTTACATTTTTAGTAAGGTAATTTACCTCTAACATCAATAAACAGCTCTCAACTATATAAGTCGAGAGCTGCAGTTTATTTTATCAAGCATCTATTTTTAATTAACCATCGCATTTTTGCAGAAATTTACTTTCTACCTAATTTAAGTGCACCTACTATTAATGGGATTTGTAATGGTAATCTTAACCATAAAATTATTTTATTAGGACTTGCACCTGGTTGAAATGGAATTTCTTTAATAGCCATATTGACGTTTGCAGGAAATACCGCAATCATAAATGTAGCTAACAATTTACTTGTGACTGCCTGACCTTTTTTAATCCACAAGAATACACTAAATAAAACTTCGAGAACTCCAGTAAATTGTACGATAAAAGATTTAGCTGGCAAAATATCTGGAACCGTTCTTACAAAGCCGTCTTTTTTAGTAAAGTGCCCTATGCCTGCAATTATAAGTAGCAAAGAATATAACAACCGAAATACCATTTTCATTCTAAAAACACCCTTCACGTTACTTTTAGTTCATTGTAACACGATGACTCACACCAGTTAATCAAACCAATTTGGTTTACTAACCCGAACAGTATTATATTTAACAACTTAAAATCCGTTCACAATTGTTTCAAAAACATAATCATATCTCTACATAAAATTCCATTCTCATAAATTTTTTCCTTGTAATGTCTTTCAAAAAAACCTTTATTTATCTCAAGCATTCTAAACCCTGCTTTTTGATAAAAAGCGATTTGTCCAATACTAGAATTGCCTGTACCAACCACAATTTCACTATAACCACTTTCTTTAGCATAGTCGAAAGCATGTAATATTAATTGTTTACCCATTCCACATCCTTGGTTTTTCTCACTAACAGCGATATTAACAAGTTCAACTCTATTCCTTGTAACTCTATTCAATACATAACAACCTATAACTTCTGATTCCACTTTATAAAGAAAACATTCTCCTTTATTGAGCTTTTCTAAAACCATATCCATAGATGGATCGGCTAATAATAAAAGATTAAATGGCGCATCATCTATAGATTTCAATTTTTCAAACACACAAATCTACCCCTTTTTAATATGTCAAAGTTTAAGGGTGTTTCATTAAATTTATCTCATACAATAATAGAGTTAACACTTAATCCTCTACCTTATCAATCTCATAACACCTTTAATCTTCATAGTTATCTAGATTTAACGAACCTGCTGATTCAAAATCTTTAAGATCATTATCTCCATATTGAATAGCACCATTTTCTTTATTAATTTTTATAATTTTTAATCCACCAACACCATTAGTTTGGTAAACTGGAATCTCATAAAAATCACCTTTATCTGTTATTTTCTCAGTATGATTTATGCCACCTTCTTTATAACTGGTATTTTCAATAACTGTCTTAACTGCAGCGTCTGTTAATTTTTCTTTATTAAGTGACCCATCAGCCACATTATTACTAAATAATAATGCTCCTGCTATAATACTTGTTCCTACCACTAATTTTACTTTTTTCATAGTTATCCCCTTTCTGTATCACTGAACTTAAAACCTCATTAATAACTATAATGCGTACAACGTTGTTACCAATAGCCTATCATTAAAATTGTATTTTGAACAATATAAAATTATTTGGTTTTTTATCAATATATAACAATTATTTTCAACCATAACTACCATTGAATCTTAATATTATCCCCAACAAAAAACTAAGGTAAGCACTGTCGTGCCTACCCTAGTTAAATTTTAATGAGCTATTTAGAATTCCTGAATTATTCATATGCCTGGATTTTTACTTTAGTTATATATCCATCATTTTCGTAAAATTGAATCAATGTTCCATTATAATCACGTTCATACATATTCCCATCTGGTGTTTCATAAACATCAGATGGACCATATACTTCTAATAAATCATTTTGTGACACTGTTTTACCATCTAACTCAAAAAGAACAAAATCCGCGTTATTTTCTCCTCTTTCACGGAATTGTTGATCGTAAATATCTACCAATTGTACTGTATCTGTAGTTCCTTTAGTGATGCTGTAACCATTCATAGTTAAATTGTCATGTTTAATTGCGTTAATAAAATCTTCATCCAAAATAAATTCACTGTTAGCAGACGTATAACCAGTAAAGTTATAATGAGGCGTTTCTGCTGCTTGGGCATGTGGTTGATGTGAATAAATGGCTGCTGCACCTATAGCTGTACTAAATACGAGGCCGCACGATAACAAAACCTTTGACACATTATTCATATTAAACACTCCCTGTATGAATTTTGAATCATACTCGACTCAATTGTAATGTTACATCTATATTGCAATAAGTCAACTAAATTCAAGGTGTATTAAAAAAGACAAACACTGATGTGCTTGTCTTAACTATATCTTTTCTTACCTATTCAACTGTCTAATGACTATTAAACTAAAAACTATCAATTGCCAAAAGTAACTTAGTTTTCTATCATACTTCATATTTTAAATAACCGAATTTATTTTTAAAATTTTCATAATCATGTTTATTTTTAAATTGAACACCTATACCTGTATCATCGTGCATGAAAAATGTAATATTCTGGTCTTCACTTATAATAAAAAAATCTAGCCATTTCCACCTTTTATTGATATTTGGTGTTCTCCCCGGAAAATCAAGATTAGCGATACTTTGAATTAAATATTGGTGACGTAAATCTTTTTTATCTATCTCTACAACATAATATTCACAATTTACAAAATCCTCATCAATACTCATATCATTTTTAAATGCTTGTCTATGTAAACGATACTTTCATTTATGATGATTTCTAATGTATTTCGACATAAAATTAGTTCGCTCTTTTGGTATGTTGTCAAAAGACATAATGGCTGTAACGAAGATTAATTTTTTATAATTTGAAAACAAATAATTAAATATATCAATAGCATTTCTATTTACTGTTTCAAAATACAAAGGATTATATTCTGAAAAATAATCGACGCTAATATGTTCAGGTCTCTCTACAAATTGATAAAGCCCTTCAGTAAGATCTACATCAAATGTTAACTTATCTCGAAAAAACTCCTTTTTATAAATAGGTAATTGAATCATTTTTTCCTCCGTTTTATCTAAAGCTACTTTAATTTCTCCATAAGCATTTTTTAATTTCCATCAATTCACCCATGACTTGCAATAGCTCTTTGAAATATCCATTTAGATATTGAACCCTTGAATGTTGCAAGTTTCTCACATTTACTTATTCTACTTGTTAATATTATTTAATAATTCATTAACAAAAGCAATCGCTGTATTATACTAATTTATAGTTTTTCTTTACTTTTTAATTACATAGATAAAAGAGTCACTTTCCTTTTGAAAATTACGTTCTATACTTAATTGTACAAGTCATTTTTTTCTCAAATATATATCGAAAGGTTGAGTGAGCCTTATGAAAAGCATTAATATATTAATAAATTTATTACCAAGTGAACTTCAAAATATATTAGAAAATAATGATATTGATGAAGTTTTGATATATTTTATGTCAAATGATATTTCTGATGAAAAAATAGCACTTTATTTATCAACGCTTGCTAACCAAGTAAATACTATTGAATACCATGAAATGGTTGCCAGTATTTATCATTTCCACTTTAATTATATAGATCATGCTTATGATTTAGCATATTATCATTATTGGCAATCATTAGAACTTTCTAATTTTGAAGATTACAACCTTTTAGTTGAGTTTTTAAAAATTATAGACGAACCAGACTTCGATATTATTAATAAGCAGGATCTCAAATCAATTGCCCAAAAAGTTATTGAAAAGGATCCAAATAATAAACTAACTATTAAATTTCTAGACCATTAATAAATAAAAAGAGCAATGAATCTTAAAATTCATTGCTCTTTTATTTTAGTTTGCATAAAGTATTTTATATTTAAGTATTAACATTTAAAACATTAATTACACCTTCAATGTTTGCTTTACTATGTGCAATTTTAAATTCATTTGTATTAGTTGTTGTTTCCTCTTTTATGGAAATAATAATTTAAGAAAAGAATTATGAGACCAATGATTATAAATATACTATCAATTGTAATTTGAACCGTAAGTGACCTATCCAAATCAAAGATATTAATCACTATTGGGCGTAAAATTATTAATATAGCAAACAAGTATTTAGCTATTTTTTAGTAGTAAAATACTTAGCCATATAAAAACACTACCTTTCTCAATAGGGTATTGCTTATTTATTTCTCTACACCATATTAACCGATTATTTTTTCAAGACATTTTCATTTAGTATTAAGAATGCAATCATACCAATTGGTATACCTAACAAAGGTGTTACAAAACAACTTGCAATTAGCACATATAAAATTAACAACCAAATATCATTAGATTCCCACTTTTTATTTAATAAATAATGCCACATTTCTTTTATACTCATAACAATCGCCCTCTTATATTTTGGTCAACTTTATTTTATATATATACATTATCATAAAATCTGACATCATAAAAACCCCATTAACAAGGCATTATATAAAGTGATTTTATTTTTTGTAAAATTTCATATGTGGCTTTTCTTCTTTATAGTAGTCTGTCCTATCTTCTAATGTACCAGTGTGTAGTTCTAACTTGTGGCCATCTGGATCAGTGAAATATATTGATTTCTTTTCTTTTACATCTCTCGTACGACCTTCTAGTATATTCACATTGTTCTCTTTTAACCATTGATACCATTCATCAAATTCACTCTCGTCAATTGTAAAGGCCATATGTGTATATGAATATTGAATTTCATTTCTAGGTATATCCTTTTCTTCATTTAATGCTAGCCATAGACCACCTAACGTAAAATACGCAGTTTTGTCACTCTCAACTAAAATATTAGCTTTTAAAATATCTTTATAGAAAGCAATAGATTGCTTAATGTCTGTTACTGAATAAGTAACGTGGTTTATAGATTGAATCATTGTAAAATTCACTTCCTAATACATTATCACTTTAATTTTTTCTCCATACGATAATTTGTAGTTTCGAATCCCATCTTATTATATAAAGCTACAGCTCGTTTATTATGTCCAAACACATGCAATCCAATAGTTTCTACATCTGTATCTTTGCAATATTCTTCTATGGAGCGCATCGTTTTTGTACCTAAACCTTGTCCTCGGTATGCATCTTTAATGTTAATATCATAAATAAAACATTTCTTTTGGTCTTTACCATCATAGATATGTAACCATACATAACCTATTTCAACATTATTATAAATAGCAGACAGTAAATATTGATTACTTGTATCTAATCCCTCAGGCAATAAAGTTTCAAACTCTGACCTTGCTCTTTCTGTAGAACCCTCTGCCTCCCAATCACCACTCTTCACATGTTCATTCGCATAGTCAACAATACTTTCTTCATAAAACGATTCGAAAACTTTTTTATTCATCTGTTTTAAATAAACACACATATTTTATATCCCCCTCACCTCAAAAATGCTTATTATATGATATCATTATTTCTAATTGATTGAATATTCAAATAATAATTATTTAAGAGGTATATTATGATAAAAGCAATTTTATTTGATTTAGATGGAACAATTTTAGACAGACAATCTTCGTTAATTAAATTTATTGATTATCAATATGACAAATTCAAAAATTACTTAAATCATATTGAAAAAGAAACTTTCAAAAGTAAATTTATAGAATTAGATCAAAATGGTTATGTATGGAAAGATAGAGTTTATAAACAATTAATTGATGTATTTAATATTATTCATATAAGTGCTGATGATTTACTAAATGATTATATAAATAATTTTTGTAATCATTGTTTGCCCTATTCAAATCTAAAGGCTACATTAGACTGGCTGGTATCAAATGGTTACAAATTAGGCATAATCACGAATGGTAAATATCCTTTTCAACTCAATAATATTAAAGCATTATACATTGAACAATACATGGATGTGATTTTAGTTTCTGACAAAGAAAACATAAAAAAGCCTAATCCTCTTATTTTTGAAAGAGCGGCTAAGAAATTGGATGTAGACTTAAGTGAATGTCTATTTGTTGGTGATAGTTTTAAAAATGATTACGAGGCATCTAGATTAGCTGGAATGCATAGTATTTATCGATTGAATAATGAAAATGAACTACATAACGAAACAAATCAAATTAAAAATTTGTATGAACTAACTGATATTATACTAGATCAAAATTCTAAGAAGAATATGTTTTAGCAGAATTCCTTGTAGTTTTAAAATTCATGCAATTTTCACATAAAACCCAACTATTCATGGCGCTGAACCCTAAGAAAGAGAACTTAATAAAAACACTATGTTCTAGGCTGCTAATTCCCTATATTTTCTAGGGGCTCAGTAGACTAGATATTGTTGAATTCGATTAAAATTATAGAATATAATG